>JBAPYC010000596.1:0-6030 GCA_049284535.1 Streptosporangiaceae bacterium | reverse complement strand
ACCCAGGCCGCCGCTGCCTCCCGGCCGGCCCGACAGCCGGGCCGGGGAGCCAGGCCGGCCGTACCGCCAGGCAGGAAGATCCAGCCGGCCAGTCAGCCCACATGGAGGGCCAAGCCCGGCTGGCCAGCTGAGCCGCCGACCCAGCCGATCAAGAGAGTCCCGCCGCCCAGCGCAGATCAGGCAGGCAGCGCAGATCGCCCTGGCAGTGGAGCCGCCCGCCCGGCCGCACAGTCGGCCAGCGCAGCCCAGCCGGCCAGCGCAGCCCAGCCGGCCAGCGCAGCTCAGCCGGGAGCACAACCGGCCCGGAGAGCCAAGCAGGGCTGGCCGACCCAGCCGGCTGCCCAGCCAGGCAGGCCAGATCAGCCCGGCCGGCCAGATCAGCCAGGTAATGGAGCCCAACGGGGTAATGGAGCCCATCCGGCTCCCCCACCCGGCAGGGAAGCCCAGCCGGTCACGAGAGCCCAGCTGGGCTGGCCAGCCAGGCCCACTTCCCAGCCAGGCAGCGGAGCCCGGCCGAGCTTCCATCCAAGCAATGGATCCCAGCCTGCAACACAGCCAGACAGAGGAATCCAGCCTGGCAATGAAGTCCAGCCAGGAGTCCAGCCAGGCAGAGGAACCCAGCCAGGCAATGGGGCCCAGCCAGGAAATGGCGCCCAGCCGCCCGCGGCGCCGGATGACCGCGATCCGGCTGGCCAGCGCAAACCCGCTTCCGGGCGGAACTACGCGGGCCGGCACCGGGCAGCATTGCCGCCGGACGAAGCCGAACAGCCGACCGACCGCAGGAACCTCCGCCCGACCCGGTAGGCCGGAATTCGCACAGCCGCCCGGGAGTCGGTCCTTCGTTTCGCGGGCGAGCCGTGGAATCCGGCAGCGGCCTACGCTGGTTGGCGTGGCTGGTGTTGAGATACAGGTGGCCGGGCGTGGAGATGCGGCGGAGACCGGTGATGTGCTCGCCCGTGCCTTCCATGACGATCCGGTGTTCGGCTGGTTCTTTCCAGCTGAGGGCTCGCGGCATCGGCGACTGCGACGTTTTTTCGTGACCGAACTGCAGCATGAGTCGCTTCGCCATGGCGCAGTGGAAGTGGCCTGTGCCGATGGGCGCGTAGCCGGAGCCGCCATGTGGTTCCCGCCTGGCACCCCACTCGGCACCGAAGCGTCCGCCCTCCCCGGCTATCTGCGGGCCTTCGGCCGCCGTCTCGTCATCGTCTCGCGGTATCAGTACGTGGCGGTCTCCGCCCATCCGCGCGAAGAGCCGCATTGGTATCTGGCATTCATCGGGGTCGATCCGGTCTGGCAAGGACACGGGGTCGGCGCAGCCCTGCTGCGCTCACGGCTTCGGCGGTGCGATCAGGAGGGGCTGCCCGCCTACCTCGAATCCTCGAAACTGGGAAACGTGCCGCTCTACCAGCACTTCGGCTTCCACGTCACCGGCACCCTGGGCCTGCCGGAGGGTGCACCCGTTGTCAGTACCATGTGGCGGCCGGGCGACCTGAGAGATGATGCCGGCTGAGAGCGTGCGCTTCCCGCGCTCCGGGGATCGTGCTAGCCGTACCCCAGATTGGGTGCCCGCACGGTGGATCTCCTGCCTGGGCCCGGCGAGGATTGCAAGTCAGGTAACGGGAATGGCCGTTACGGCAGTTCGCAGGAGGCATCCCGATGACCGCACCAAATGACAGCACCACTCCCCAAGGTCTGCCCGGGCGGTGGGCGTCTCCTGCGCGATCTGGCATAAGACGCATCATCCCGCCATGGGAATACCGCCGCCTGCGCTTGTGGGCGGGCGCGTCGGCGGCGGTACTGTCCTGGCCGGCCTTGGCGTCGTTACGCTCTCCTTCGGCGGGAACGACGGGAAGACCTACGGATGGACGACGGCGTTCTTGGCGGCGGCGGCAGCGAATTTGGCGTTCGCCCGCTGGGAACTGGCCATCGCTCGCAGCGCGGCCGCCTGAACCTGAGCCGGTAGTGCCCGGCGCGGCGGGACGCGGCATCGTCACCGTAGCCCAAGGCGCATATCGCCGTAGGCCCGCTCGCGCTGCACGCCGAGGCAACGTCCGGCCGTCATGACTGCCAGCAGCCAGCAGCGCAGAACACCGCATTCTGCGCGCCGAAGCCCGATGAACGCCGTCGAACCGCCGGTCACGGCACCAGGTACCCCAGGTCGAGCTGCCCGGGGCTAGCTGCGGAGGGCACGCCGGACAGCGTCGGCTACCCGGGCCTGCTGCTCCCGGGTGATCTGCGGGTAGAGCGGCAGCGACAGCAGCTGCCCGGCGGCAGCCTCGGCGACCGGGAAGTCGCCGGGCCCGTAGCCCAGATCGCGGAAGGCCGGCTGCAGGTGGACTGGCACCGGGTAGTGGATCCCGGCATAGATCCGCTCGTCCTGCAGAAAGCGCAGGACATGGTCCCTGCGCGGGACCCTGATCGTGTACAGGTGCCAGACATGCTCGTTACCCGGGGCGGCCTGCGGCAGAACGACCTCGGGCACATCGGCGAGCAACCCGGCGTACTCCTTCGCCGCCTGCTGCCTCGCGAGGTTGCCCGCCGCGAGCCTGCGGAGCTTGGCCCGCAGCACGACCGCCTGGAAGGCGTCGAGCCGGGAGTTGAACCCGATGGTCTCGTGCTCGTAGCGGCGCTCGGATCCGTGGTCGCCGAGCAGGCGGACCCGCCGGGCGTGCTCGGCTGACTCAGTCAGCACCGCACCGGCGTCGCCGTAGGCACCAAGGTTCTTGCCCGGGTAGAAACTCACCCCGGCCAGCAAGCCGAACGACCCGGCCGGGCGCCCATCCTGGGTCGCGCCGTGCGCCTGGGCGGCGTCTTCGATGATCACCATCCCGCCCGGGACGGCACCGGCGACGGCGGCCATCGGCGCCATCTGGCCGAACAGATGCACGGGCATCACGGCGGCGGTCTGCTCGGTCAGGGCCGCCTTCAGCGCTCCCGGCTCGAGCAGCAGGTAATCGGGGTCCACGTCCGCGAACACCGGCCGGGCACCCGCGCGCACGACGGCCTCCGCGGTTGCGACGAACGTGTTCGCCGGCATGACCACCTCGGCTCCGGCCGGCACCTCGGCCGCGCGCAGGGCCAGCTCGAGCGCGTCGGTGCCGTTGCCCACGCCAACGCAGTGCGCCACGCCGGTGAACTCCGCGTAGTCCCGCTCGAAGGCGGCTGCCGCCTCGCCCTTGACGAAGGCGGTCTTGCTGATGACGTCGGCGAAGCCCGCCTCGATCTCCGCGGCCACCTCGGGGTGTGCAGCCTGCAGATCCACCAGCGGTATCGCCGTCGTCACGTCTGCCTGGTTATCCGCCATCATCCCTCGCGTCTCGCTGTGAGCCCTGACTTTCCCGAGCGCCGCATGGTGGCCATCAGCCACGCCGGCAACGATCCGTCGCCCAAGGTACCTGCACAGGCCTGCCGGGGCGGTATCCGGACCCACGTACAGTGACCCACGAATGGCCCAGTCCGGGCCGGAAGCGCGCAATCGTGACTTTCCCCACATGGCGAGCCGGGCACGCCCGGGCGGCATGACGTGCCCAGCGGTGACGGCACAGGCGAAAGCCCGGCTCCGATTGCCAGGCCGCGCGCGCAGGGCGTAAGGTCCTGGCAGCGGCCGGAAATATTGTGAGTCGTCCGGTCTTGGACGGTGGGGCGGACAGCGCCCGCCTGGCAGCGAACCTAACCGGGGAGCGGCGAGACTACTACCGCCCTGCATGCAGGCTGGCCTGTATGTTCTGCCCTGCGTCCTGTCGACTTCAGCTGAAGGGCCCTTTAGCAGATGAGTACCGATGCCATCGGTTCACCGCTGGTGACTGTCGTGACGCCCGCCTTCAACGTCGCAAAGTACATCGGCGAGTCCGTCGACTCCGTGCTGCAGCAGACCTTCCCGGATTTCGAGTACCTCGTCGTAGACGATGGCTCGACCGACGCTACGGCTGAGGTCGTCGAGGCTCATGTGGGCGATGACCCGAGATTCCGTCTGATTAAAGGCGACCACCGAGGTCTGAGCGCGACCAGGAATGCAGGGATCCGGGAAGCGCGAGGGGAGTACATCGCCTTTCTCGACGGCGACGACCGGTGGCACCCCAGATTTCTGGAGCGGCAGCTCGAGCTGATTGAATCGCTGCCCCGTTATGTGGGCGCGGTGTTCTGCCGGTCCCGGCTGGTGCTCGAGAACGGCGCACCGATCTTCTACCAGTGGCAGCGCGCAGGCCGTTACGACTTCGATGATTTCCTGGTCGCCGGCAACCCGGCCCGCAACGGCAGCTCGCTGCTCATCCGTAAATCGTGCTTCGACGACCTGGGCGGCTTCAACGAGGACCTGCGCTACGTCGAAGACCTGGAGATGTGGCTCCGTATCGCCTCGAGCAAGAAAACACCCTTCCTGTGGGGCAGCAAGCACTTCCTGGTCGACCTGCGGCTACGCGCCGGCTCGCTGACCCGCGCCCGCGGCGACATGGAGACGGCCATCGACAAGCTGCTCGAGACGCAGACGGCCAAGCTCCGCCGGCTGCCCGCTGGCCTGGCTTACGTCCGTCCCGCCGTCATCGCCTATAAGTACGGTGAAAATGACGACCTGGCCGAGCGCTGGGCCAAGCAGGCCAGAACGGTCGGCAACGTCCGGCTCGCCAGGTCCACACCGGGAGTGCGGTTTCTTTTCTGGGACACTCTTTCCCGTCCTGCCCGCGATTCGTTCCGGGCGGCGCAGTATTCGGCCCGGGAACTGATCAAGGGCGCGAACGCCCGGTGGCGCAGCTTAGGCGGATCCTGACGGGGCTGGGCCGGACGCCGGTCACGAACGCGCCCCAGTCGAGCCGCTGCAGCCGGGCCCGGTAACCGAGGGCCTCGAGCAGCGGGACTGCCTCGTCGTAGTGGTCCTGGATCTCGATCTTGATGCACCGGATGTTGTCGGTCCACTGGCCGTGACGGAGCATGTCGTACCAGGCGGTCTCGATGTTGACCAGCAGGTAGTCGACGGGCAATGGTCCCGCGAAGTCCGTCAGCAGCTTCCCGGCGTCGACGGCGTGGATATGCCGGGTTCCGCCGCCAGAACCCGCGTCGCTGTGGCCGCCGCAACCGCTGTGGCCGTCATGACCGTTTCGGCCGTCATGACCGGCGACCAGCTGTCCCCAGGCGTCGGGGACCCAGTCGGAGGTGAGCGTCTCGTCGCGATGCCAGACGGCTGCTTCTTGCACGGTGCACCGGTCGCCGAGCCGGGCCAGGTTACGCCGGGCCAGGGCGGCGTTGTCGGCGTCGGCTTCCACGCCCAGCAGCCGGGCCTGCGGATACCGGCTGGCCAGGTCGGCCAGCAGCAGGCCGACGTTGGCACCGAAGATCGCGGCGCGCCGGACCGGCCCGGTCAGCTCGGGTGGAGGCAGATGATGCCCGTGATGCAGGAACTCCAGGGCAGCGCGGTCGCGGGACCGGGGCCGCAGCCACACGACGTTGCCACCCAGCTGCCTGACCCGGACCGGCACGGCGACGCCGGCCGCGGGCTGGTACTGCTCGCCCAGGACGGCTTCCGCGACTGCGAACCAGGTCATGGTGGTCTTGCTGCCGAACCCGCTGACCTGGCCGATGGACCGCCGGAACGGCAGTGAGTAGATGCGGTGCGACTGAACCAGGGCCGGAAACTTCCGGTCATGAATGGCGATCACTGGGCCCCTAGGTGTGCGAACGTGCGTCGGGCGGACGCGGAACGCAGGCCAACTTGTCCGCAATTTCGGGCCGGGGCGGGGGCAGGGCGACGGCCGGATAACTAAAGCAAGTCAGAATTTATCCGGATCCTATCCGTGGGTCTCCGGCTTAAGATCTTCGTAAGCAGGCATTCCGCGCCGTCCGGCTCACCACCCGGGCCTGGCCCGGTCGTTAGGGTTCGCACGGTACGTTGGCGGTCATGCCCGACGTTCCTGGCGCCATCGCGACCGCGCGAACCCGCCCGTCGCGCCGCCGGCGCGGGACAGGCGCGGCGCGGACCAGCCTTGCGGCCGTCGGCTGGGTAATCGTGGCCGTGCTCGGGCTCATCGCGCTGCTGCGGCT
>JBAPYC010000595.1:0-7334 GCA_049284535.1 Streptosporangiaceae bacterium | reverse complement strand
GGCCTACATTACGGCTCCGCCGCAGGTCGGGGCCGGCGAGCTGATCGGCGTGGTGGAGGCGGCCGGCTACACGGCTGAGGTGGCCGCTGCGGCGGGCGCGGACGCCGGGGCCGGCGCCGATGAGATCACGGTCCAGCGGCTGCGCCGCCGGCTGATCCTGGCTCTGGTCTTCTTCGTCCCGCTGACCGACCTTTCCATCGTGCTGTCGATCTTCCCCTGGACCCGGTTCCCGGGCTGGCAGTGGCTGCTGGTCGCGCTGGCCGCGCCGGTGGCGATCTGGGCGGCGTGGCCGTTCCACGCCGCGGCGCTGCGGCAGGCCCGGCACCTGTCCTGCTCGATGGACACCCTGGTCTCACTGGGCATCCTGGCTGCCTCCGGCTGGTCGGTGTACGCGATGTTCGTGCTGGACCGCGGGCGGAGCGAACGAGGCGGACGAGCCCGTGCTCCGTCCGTGGCTGGTGCGGGCCCGGGATCGGTTCCGCGACCTGGCCCGCGAAACCGACATCGGGGTGATCCTGGCGCTGCACCCGCCCGGGTGGGGCGCGGACTTCCTGGCTCCCGTCCCGGGCAGCGTGCATACGACCATCGGCGACCTGCTCAGCCAGGTGCGGTCCACGCCGGCCGCACAGGTGCGGCACGAGGTGGCCGAGGCACTGCGGCGCCAGCCGCCGGTCGATCCGCGGGTCGAGCGCGTCCTGACCGGCGATCGCGTCGCCGAGCGCGCCGCAGACATCCTGGCCGTCGCCTGGCAGGCCCTGCTGGAGCCGGAATGGCCGACGCTGCGCGCCATCCTGGAACGGGACGTGGTCCACCGCGCGGGCCAGCTCGCTGCCCAGGGCTGGGCCGCCGCCCTGGAAGACCTGCATGCGAGGCTGAGCTGGCGGCATGGCCGGATCGAGCTGAGCAACTGGTCAGAGGATGAAACGGCCGACCTCGGCGGGCGTGGCCTGCTGTTCGTCCCGTCGGTGTTCGTCTGGCCCAGGCTGGCAGTGCGGATTGACCCGCCCTGGCCACCCGCCCTGATCTATCCCGCGCGCGGGGTCGCGGCCCTGTGGGAGCGGCCGGGGCAAGCCGGCCCAGGCACTGCGCTTGACCGGCTCATCGGCAGTTCGCGGGCCGCCATCCTGCTGGCCCTGGAGGACCCGGCCAGCACCAGCCAGCTGGCCGCCGCGCTGGGCCAGTCGCTCGGCGGCATCGGTGACCACCTGGCTGTGCTGCGCGACGCCGGCCTCATCACCAGGGCCCGGTCTGGCCGCTCGGTGCTCTACCGCCGTACCCCGGTCGGCGACGCCCTGGCCGCCGCAGGGCTCTGAGCGGCTGGGCTGCGTTCAGGGCAGGACGATGAGCACGAGCGGGACACCGGCCGCGGTCACGCCGCCGGCCACCCGCAGCACCGTCCGGACGGCGGGCACCGTCCCGGCCTGCGCCTTGGGGAAATCGGTCCGGGGTTCGGCCGCGACGGCCACGACGACCAGGGACAGCACGAACCAGCCGAGCACGAGGCGGCGCCACTGACGGGCCCGCCAGCCCGCTATCCGCTGCCGAAGCGGGATCCGCGGCGCCGGCCGCTGCCACGCGACGACCCGGGCCGTCCGCCCACCCCCGGGAGCGGAATACGGTGTCGCGGTGGCAGACCCGATTCCCCCGGATGCGGTTTCCGGCACTACCTCGATGAGCGCCTGGCTCGTCATGGCCCCTCCCTGCCACTAGCCGGTACCTCACGGAGGCAGGCCCGGGGCCGGCTGATACGTGCTTGCGTGGATGCCGCTGCGCTAGCGTCCCGGCCCGGGGCTTGCATCTCGCTTGCCGTCCGATGAATCGCGATATATCGTGGAGCTACTTGGGATTCCCCGGTCTGGCTAACGGAGGCACGATGGCAACGGGATATAACGTGCGGGTTGGGGACGCCGATCGTGAAGAGGTTGCCGCTCAGCTGCGAGAGCACTACGCCGACGGGCGGCTGACCCTCGAGGAACTGAACGAGCGCCTGGATCAGACGTTCGCGGCCAAGACCAAGGCTGACCTCGGTCCCGTGCTGCGCGATCTGCCGCAGGGCTCGCCCCCGGCTGCGGGCGTACCGTCCACCGGCGCCGGCTGGCAGGGACAGGGCTGGCAAGGTCAAGGCTGGCAGGGTCAGGGCTGGCAGGGACCGCTGGCACCCCGGTCGGGCCAGTACGACGGGCGCGGCAGCTGGGACGGCCAGCGGAATCAGGGATATGGCCGACCGCACGGCGCGTTTGCCCCGCTGATGGGCCTGGTGTGGGTGTTCGTCATCCTCGGCAGCCTCATGCTGTTCGGCCTCGGGGGCACGCCGCTGATCATCGCGCTGTTCCTGGCGGCGATCGCACTTGTCAGGCGGCTGTTCGGACTTGCACGGCGGGGCGGCGGGGGCAGGCCGCGCGGACCCCGCGGACCCCGCCGTTGGTGAATATCGCTAGGCCCCGCTTCCGCCACCGGGGCGGCTCGTCTTATCGTTGAAGGATGGGGCAGCCCGGCTGGCGAATCTTGGGAGCCGATGACAAGACGATATGACGTCCGGAACGGATGGGTGGACGACGACTCCGACGCGGTTCAGCCGCGTGAAGAGCAGGTCCCGGGCTGGCGTGTGCCTGGCCGCACCCGGTACGACTACGACCTCCGGATCGGCGACGCTGAGCGCGACGCCGCCACAGCTCAGTTGCGCGAGCACTTCGCCGCGGGCCGGCTGACCTTCGATGAGCTGAGCGAGCGGATCGACGCCGCGCTCACGGCGAAAACGCAACGGCAGATCGACGGCCTGCTGTCCGATCTGCCGCGGCCGCCCCGGGCGGTCCGCACCGAGCCCGCAGTCCCGGTCGGGGCGCCGGATCCGGGCCGGTTCCTGGTCTTTGCAATGCTGCTGTTCGCGCTGGCCACCTGGATCCTGATCATGGCCTGGATGTCACGGCACGCATACGTGACCCCGCCCTATCAGTGGCCAGCCCAGCATCCCTGAGGGATTACGTCAGCTCTGCCAACGCTTGCTCCGGCCTGCCTCAGCCGTCGGCCAGGGCACGCAGCGGCACGACCAGGTAACGGTAGTCCGGCGCGGAGTCGTCGCTCGCCTTGGCCGTGCCGGTGATCAAAGCCGGCTTGGTCGGGCTGGTGAACTGCAGCCGGATACGGGCCTCCTCGCCGGCCGGCAGGCTGTTCCGGTCGGCCTTCACGCCGCTGGTGAACCTGTCCACGGCGGGTGAGGCGCCCGTGGCCGCGGTCAGTGCCGCGCTCAGGCCGTCCAGCAGGTAGTGCGGGCTGAACGCGATCGTGGTCTGCTCGCCGGAGAAGTCGGCGGCGACCGTCTCCCGGGCCCGCGCCTGCCCTTCGGTGCCCGCCTCAATGGTGACCCGGCCGTCGGCGAACGAGAGCCGCACCGGGCTGCCCCGCTCGGCCACCAGCGCCACCCGCTTGACGGCCTCGGCGAGCGGGATGGCCGGCATGTCGCCCCGGCTGCCGAAATCGTCCGGGAACCGCGACATGTACTTGATGTACTCCCCCGCGATCAAGCGGGTGGTCAGGCGGCGGCCAGCCGACTCGAACCCGATCATGGCGTCGGCCGCGCGCAGTGAATCCCCGGAGCCGCGCTCGCCGGCCAGGGCGCCCGCACCGCCTGGTTCGCCGCGCATCATGACCCGGACGGGCACACCGGGGGTCATCATGCGGGCGGCGTCGGCCAGGGTCTTGGCCGGCACCAGCAGCGTCCCGTGGGTATCAGGCTGAGCCGGGTTCCAGCCGAGCTCCCTGATGGCCAGCCGGTACCGGTCGGTCGCCACCAGCCGGATCAGGTCGCCGTCGATCTCCACGTTGACCCCGGTGATGACCGGAAGTGTGTCGTCCCGGCTCGCCGCGGGCGCGACCTGCCCGATCGCGGTGGCCAGCGCACCGCCGTCCAGCGTGCCGGCCAGCCGGGGCAGCTCAGGCAGCCGGGGATATTCCTTCACCGGCAGAGTGACCAGGGTAAAGGAGGCCGGCCCGCACGTCATGGTGACGTCTTCCGAGCCGTGATCCACCTCGACCGGCATCGGCGGCAGGCTCCGCGTGATCTCGGCCAGGAGCCGACCGGGGACCAGCACGGTGCCCGGCTCGGCCACCTCCGCGTCCACCCGGATCCGGGCCGAGACCTCGTAGTCGAAGCAGGACAAGGTCAGGCTGCCGGTGGCCGCCTCGAGCAGCAGCCCGGACAAGATGGGCAGGACGGGGCGAGACGGCAGCGAGCGCGCGACCCAGGCGACCGCCTCGGCCAGCACGTCCCGATCGACTATGAACCGCATGTCCCTGCTGCCTCCATCCACGGGTGCCACCCGTACCGGGGGCACACATGCATAGTGACACGGGGCACTGACATTCCGGGGGGCGTCGCCCCCGGGCCCGCGCAGCCGGGAATTCAGGGGTGCTGGCGGTGCCGGTGCAGCAGAGCTCGCGCGGCGGAGCTAGGCGATAAGGCCGGGGGGTGCGGAGTCCAGGGTGGCCATGATGGCCTTGGCCAGGGCCCGGGCCGACTCGGCGGTCAGCTCGACCGCGACCCGCGCCGACGGGCCGGCGCTCGGGTCCAGGAAATCGATGTTGAGCGTGTGCTCGGCCTGGGCGTGCACCGGGTGGTCAAAGTAGACGCTCGCGTCAGTGAGCCTGAACCAGCCGGACGGACCCTTGCCGCTTCCGCTCACGGCGACCTTCTCGGTCAGGTACGTGCACATGGGGTTCTCCTCTCGCGTACAGGGACGACTACAGGTAACGGCCGAACCAGTCCCAGATGCGCCGCCACGCGTCCACGGCCGCCTCGGGACGGTAATTCGGCCGGTCGACCTGCATGAAGGCGTGACCGGCCCCGTCGTAGGAGTGGAACTCATAGGTCTTGCCACTGGCCTTGAGCGCGCTTTCCAGCGTGGCCACATCCTCAGGGGACGGAGCGGCGTCGTCGTTCCCGAACAGGCCGAGCAGCGGGCAGGTCAGGTCGGGGGTCTTGTCGACCAGCGGCGGCATGCCGTACAGCGGATGTCCCTCGGGCGGGGTGCCGACGACGTGGCCGCCGTAGCAGTCCACGGCCGCGTCCAGCGGGAGGCTGACTGCGGCCAGGAACGACTGCCGGCCGCCCGAGCAGTGGCCGATCACGCCCACCTTGCCGTTGGAGTTGCTCAGCCCGCGCAGGTAGGCGGCCGCGCCCGCCACTTCGCCCACGACCCGCTCGTCCGGGATGGGGATCCCGCCCGCGGCGCGCACCGTGGCCATGGCATCGTCGGGATCGGCGCCGGGCGCCTCGCGGTGGTAGAGGTTCGGCATCACCGCGTTCAGGCCGCCGGCCGCGAAGGCGCGGGTGAATTCCTTGGTCTGGCGGTCGTAACCGGGCAGGTGGTGGATGACCACCACGCCGCCGACGGGCCCGGCGTTGAGCACGCGAGCCGAGTAGGCTTCGATTTCATCGCCGTTGTCCCCGGCGATCGTCACGGTCTCGGCCAGTATCGCGTCGTACATCGGCCATCCTCTCGTCGCCTCTCACTGTAAGCACAGCCACCTCGTGAGCCGGCAACATACTTTCACGGACCGGCCGGCGCCTGGACAGGCCGGCCCGGGGTGAAAGACTTCCGGCATGAGCTACGTCGCCGCCGATGAGCGCTACAGCAAAATTCCCTACCGCCGCTGCGGTCGCAGCGGAATACTGCTGCCGGAGGTGTCACTTGGCCTGTGGCAGAACTTCGGGGACTCCAAGCCACTGGAGGACCAGCGGGCCATTGTGAGGCGGGCGTTCGACCTGGGCGTCACGCACTTCGACCTCGCGAACAACTACGGGCCGCCCTATGGCAGCGCCGAGATCAACTTCGGCCGGATCATGCGCGAGGACCTGCGCCCCTACCGGGACGAGCTGATCATCTCCACCAAGGCCGGCTACGACATGTGGCCCGGCCCCTACGGCGACCACGGCTCCCGCAAGTACCTGCTGGCCAGCCTGGACCAGTCGCTGAGCCGGATGGGCCTGGAATACGTCGACATCTTCTACTCTCACCGGTTCGACCCGGACACTCCGCTCGAGGAGACCATGGGGGCGCTGGCCACCGCGGTCCGTTCGGGCCGGGCCCTGTACGCCGGCATTTCCTCATACTCCGCGGAGCGCACCCAGGAGGCGGCCTCGCTGCTGCGGCAGATGGGGACGCCGCTGCTCATCCACCAGCCGTCCTACTCGATGCTGAACCGGTGGATCGAGGGCGGCCTGCTCGACGTGCTCGGCCGCGAGGGCATCGGCTGCATCGCTTTCTCGCCGCTGGCTCAGGGCGTGCTGACCGGCAAGTACTCCGGCGGCAGGCCGGCCGGATCGCGGGCCACCTTGAACGGCTCGCTGTCGCCCGACCAGATCTCCGAGTCGACGCTGGCCCACGTGCGCGCGCTGGCCGCCCTGGCCGCCGCCCGGGGCCAGTCGCTGGCCCAGCTCGCGCTGGCCTGGGCCCTGCGCGACCAGCGGGTGACCTCGGTGCTCATCGGGGCCAGCAGCGTCGCCCAGCTCGAGGAGAACCTGGCCGCCGCGGGGCACAGCGACTTCACCGAGGAGGAGCTGGCCGCCATCGACCGCGACGCGGTCGACGCGGGCATCAACATCTGGGCCGCCTCGAGCGGCCATTGATGCCGCCCGCCGGCCGCGGGGCAGCGCGGGGGCGGGGCGGGCGGAGCGTGCGGGTCAGGCTGGGGTGGCGACGATGGCGTAGCGGTCGTCGGCGGGGTCGAAGTCGGTGTCGAGTTCGCGCAGGCCGGCCAGGGCCAGGCGCTCGCGCAGGGTTTCCCTGCTGAAGGGGCGGAAGCTGACCGGGTACTCGCGGGTCTCGAGCCGGCCGCCGTGGTCGAAGACGAACGTGATGTGGGCGGTGTGCTCATCTTCCAGGCGGTCCGGGATCTCCCAGGCGTACAGGGAAACGCACCGCAGGCCGCCGCGGGTGACCGAACGGCCCGCGACCTGCACGATCCGCCGGTCGGCGTGCAGCTTCTCCCAGTTCCGGGAGTCGATCACCACGTGCCCGCCAGGCCGGGTCACCTCGCGCAAGCCGTCCAGTGCCTGCACCATGGCATCGGCGCCTGCCGCGTGCACCAGTGAGTTCCCGATGCACAGCACGACGTCGAAGCGCTCGCCCAGGCTGACCGGAAGGTCCGCCCACAGGCAGCGCGACACTTCGATGCCCAGCTGCTCGCGCCGGAACCGGTCCGCGGCCGCGCGGACCATGGCGTCGCTGCCGTCGGTGGCACGCACGCGGAAGCCCTGGCGGGCCAGCGCCGCCGCGTTGATGCCCGTGCCGCAGGCCGCGTCCAGCACGGCACCCGGGCGGCGCGCCTGCCGAAGC
>JBAPYC010000594.1:0-5147 GCA_049284535.1 Streptosporangiaceae bacterium | reverse complement strand
ATCCATGGCCGGCCCGGGCAGGCCATCGCTGGTCAGCGAGCGGGCGGCGGCGTTCGCGGCCCGGGTCACCATCGGCCATAGCACCGCGAGCTGCTGGCGGAAGGCGCGGCCGGACGTGGACGGCTGGCTGGCGGCCCACGACCAGACCGCCCATGGCACCCAGCCGTCCGCGTCGAGTTCGGCGGGACGGCCGTCGTGCACCGGGCCCGAGCCGTCGGTCAGGTACCGGGCGGCCCAGATCCCGTCGGCTCCCTGCACGCGCGCCAGGAAGCGGAGCACCTGGTAGGCCAGGTCCTGGTGCCCGGTGCCGGCGAGCGCCACCGCCGCCCAGCTGGAGTCGCGTGGCCAGTCGTACTCCCAGCCCGAGCGCCAGCCCGCCATCACGGCGCCGTCCGGGCGGACGGCCAGCCTGAGGTCGAGCAGGGCCCTGGTGGCCATGGAGCGCTGCGCCGCGGTCGCGCCGGGGACCAGCCCAGCCCGCAGCCAGGCGCGGTCGGCCTGCAGCGTGGCCGACGCGCACTGCGGCACGGTCCGGCCCGGCGGCGCTGACTGACCAGGGGCGGTATAGGTCTTCCCGGCCATGACCAGCATGCTGGAGCCCGGCTCGAAGTGGCCGCGGACCCGGGCCGGGACCGGCAGTGCCTGCTCCTGGTCACATGGGTTCTGGGCCACGCCGGCGATGGCCAGCCGGGGCTGTGCGGGCGGCCCGCTTCTCGTGGCGGCCGTGGCGATCGCGGCGGTGGCAAGCGTCAGCGCGACCGCGACGGCCAGGATCAGCCGCCAGCGCGGACGGGACGCGATCGATACCTCCTCAGGACGACGAGCTGGCCAGCAGCTCGCTGACCGTCACGAAACGGTACCCCTGGTCCGTCATGGAACCGACCAGCCGGTCAAGCTGCCGGATGAGCGCGGCGGTCGGCTCGGGTCCGCCGTCGTGGGCCAGGACGATGCTCCCTGGCGTGGCATGCCCCAGGATCAGGTTCACGCCCCCGCCCGGATTGCTGCCCGTGATGTGATGCGACCATAGCGCCACGCCGTAGCGCATCCCGGAGCAGGCATTCAGCCCGACGCTGTCAATGCGCCCGTACGGCGGGCGGCACAGCACGGGAGCCTGGCCGGTCAGCCTGGTCAGGAGCTCGTGCGTGCGCTCCAGGCTGCTCCGGCCGGCGGCCTGGCTGTCCTTGGTCAGATCATGGTGGGCCCAGGTGTGATTGCCCTGCTCGTGACCCTCAGCTGCGGTCTGCTCGACCAGGCCGGGAGCGGCCAGTGCCCGTTCGCCGACCCGGAAGAAGGTCGCCTTGGCGCCGTGCCGCTGCAGCAGCGCCAGCATGGCGGGCGTCCACTCCCGGGTGGGGCCGTCATCGATGGTCAGGGCGATCAGGTTGGTATCCGCCGTGGTCCGGAAGGTCACCGTCGTCTGGAAGGTGCCCGAGCCGTCCGGGACGGCGGTCCGGGCGGTCGGTCCGGGGGCGGCTATAGCCGCATGGACCGGGATTCCCGCGGCGACGCCCGCGGCGCCACCCACCGTGACCAGCCCGGCCCCAACCAGGAGCCTGCGACGATCAATATGCGAGTTCACCAGGCCTGACCTCTCTGTCCGGCGAGGCGGGCACACCACCGGACCGTCCCGGCGCCCCCGGCTCCCAAGCCCAGCGTACTGCGCATTCCGGGCGGGCGCCCGGACCCGCGGCTAGCCTTGACAGCAAGAGTGAATTGTGGTTCATTCATGAACATTAGTTCACTTTGGAGGTCCGATGGCCTCAGGAACGGCCAGCCCGCGCGTGACCGCACGGCTGGCGGACAGCCGGCGGCGGATCCTGGACGCGGCCCGTATCGTCGTGGCCGAGCACGGTTTCGCGGCCGCCCAGGTCGCGGTGGTGGCGTCGGTTGCCGACGTCGCCACCGGCTCGGTCTACCGGCACTTCCCGTCGAAGTCCTCGCTGTTCGCCGAGATGCTGCGCTCGGTATGCGCACGGGAGCTCGAGGTGGTCCGGGCCATCGCGGCCGAGCCCGGCCGGCCGGCCCTGGACCGCATCGGCGACTGCGTCAGCGCGTTCGTCGACCGGGCCCTGCGCGGCGAGGGCCTGGCCTATGCGGTGATCGTGGAGCCGATGGACCCTGGCGTGGATCAGGTGCGGCTCGAGGCCAGGGCCGCGCTGGCGGGCGTCTTCGCGGACCTCATCACCGAGGGCATGGCCACCGGGGAGCTGCCGCCGCAGGACGCCCGGCTCCGGGGCGCCGCCATCGTCGGCGCGTTCCTGGAGAGCGTGGCCGGCCCGCTGGCCAGCCGCGCCCGGCCCGGACCGGGTAGCACTGGACCGGGTAGCACCGGAGCCGGCTCGCCCGCACCGGACCGCGCGGCCATCGCGGCCGAGATCGCCGGGTTCTGCCGGTCCGCCGTCGGCGGCCACCGTGACGCGGAAGGGACACGCACGCCATGACCAGCCAGCTCGCCCCGGCCAACCTGGTCGGGGACCTCACCGGCACAGACGCGTTCGGCGGCGATGCCATCGCGGCGGCCGCCATCGCCCAGTACGCCCCGTGGAGCCGCGAGGCGGCCGGACGGCTGGGCCGCCAGGTGTGGGACCCGGGCATCCTCGCCGCGGCCCGGGACGCCCACCGCCACCTTCCCGAGCTGCGCACCCACGACCGCCTGGGCCAGCGGATCGACGTGGTGGACTTCCATCCCGCCTACCACACGCTCATGACGGCCGGGTTCGGCCACGGCGTGCACGCCCTGGCCTGGACCGCGGGCCAGCCCGGCGCGCAGCTGGCCCGGGCCGTGCTGTCCTACCTGTGGAACCAGGTCGACGGCGCGACCGCGTGCCCCACCGGGATGGCCTACGCCGCCATCCCCACGCTCCGGGACATCCCCGAGCTGGCGGCGTACGCGGACCGGGTCAGCCGGCACGGCTACGACCCCGCGTACGCGCCAGTCGGCACCAAGGCCGCGGCCACCATCGGCTACGCCATGACCGAGAAGCAGGGTGGCTCGGACCTGCGGGCCAACGTGACCACTGCCGTCGCCGCCGGACCGGCCGGCCCCGGCCAGCCGTACCTGCTGAACGGGCACAAGTGGTTCTGCTCGGCCCCGATGAGCGACGGTTTCTTCACGGTCGCGCAGACTGCCGCCGGTCCGGGCTGTTTCTTCGCGCCGCGCTGGCGTCCGGACGGCACCCCGAACGGCATCGTCATCCAGCGGCTGAAGGACAAGCTGGGCAACCGGGCCAACGCCTCGGCCGAGATCGAGTACCACGACGCCTACGCGGTGCTGGTCGGCGAGGAGGGCCGCGGCCTGCGGACCATCTTGTCCTCCTCGCACTACACCCGGCTGGACTTCGCGGTGGGCTCGGCCGGCCTCATCCGGGCGGCGCTGTCCCAGGCGCTGCACCACGCCGACCACCGCCGGGCTTTCGGCGCGCCGCTGTCCGGGCTGCCGGTCCAGGCGCCGGTGCTGGCCGACCTGGCGCTGGAGTGGGCCGGCGCCACCCACCTGGCGTTCCGGCTGGCGTGCACCGCCGACCGGGAGGACGACGTCAGCGAGCGGCTGCTGGGCCGGATCCTGACCCCGGTCGCGAAGTACTGGAACTGCAAGCGCGCGCCGCTGGTCGCCGAGGAGGCGATCGAGTGCGTCGGCGGCAACGGCTACATCGAAGAGCACCCGCTGCCGCGCTACTACCGCGAGGCGCCGCTCAACGCGATCTGGGAAGGCACGTCCAACATGATGGTCCTGGACGTGCAGCGGGTGCTGATCCGCGAGCCCAAGGCGATCGAGCCGCTGCTGGACGAGATCCGCGCGGCGGCCTCCGGCGAACCGCGGCTGGGCCGGGCGCTGGCCCGGATCGAGGAGATGATCAAGGCTCCGGAGCACGCCGGGCGGCGGCTGGTTACCGAGATCGCACTGGCCATGCAGGCGGCGCTGCTGACCGAGCACGCCCCGGCCGCGGTCGCCGACGCCTTCTGCGCGTCGCGCCTGGACCACGACTGGGCGCCCACTTTCGGCACCCTGCCCGGCGGCGCGGACGTCGCGGCGATCATTGAGTTCGCCCGGCTGGGCTGACCGGCTGGGCTGACCGGCTGGGCTGACCGGCTGGGCTGACCGGCTGGGCTGACCGGCTGGGCTGACCGGCTGGGCTGAGGCTTGCGGCCCCCTGCGCGGGTAGCCGCCCGCGTTACCGGGAGGGCCGGTAGCCGGACTGCTTCGTGCTGGCCTGGTACTGCCAGATGACGTAGGTGCCCTGGCCAACCGGGGAGATCTCGATGCCGTAGGGGACCACCTGGATGACGTGGTAGTGCCGGTTGGCCCGCAGGTCCGCGGTGATCTGCCGGTCCAGGCTGGTGGTGTCGGCGTAGTTCAGCGCGACCAGGGAGAAGTAGCCGCGGGCGATGTAGTTGGCGTATACCGGCGCGTTGCCCGGGCTGGTGACGCTGGCCGACGCGGCGGTCGGCCCGCCGGTGCTGCCGCCCGCCGGACGGGTGATGTTGCGCGTGCTTGACCAGCGCTGCCACTGAGCCCCGGCCGGCAGGTAGTACTCGGCCACCGAAGGATCCTCGACCAGAATGGGGCCGGTGCTGTGGCTCGCCAGCGGGCCGAAAATCGAGATGAACTCGGTCGCGTTGGCCCAGCTGGTGGAGAAGTCCCGGGACTGGGTGATGGCAAGCTCGGCCGGGAAGGCCAGAGCGACCACGAAAGCGGCGGACGTCACCACCCGCCCGAGGCCCGGTGGCGCACCCGCGATCAGCCGGTCCACGGCGTAGCCGGCCGGTATCGCCGCGAACCAGGCGCCCAGGCCGACATGGTGGTCCAGCGAGGCCATGGTGTGCAGGTGCGCCTGCTCCAGCGGCCCGGCCACCAGGGCGGCGGCCAGGAACCCGAGCAGCCAGGTCTGGACCGCGCCGTGGCGGCCGGTCCAGCTGATGATGACGCCGGCCACGGCTCCCACCAGGACCAGGCCGGTCCAGGCCCAGGACTGGCTGAGCACGCTCAGCGGCGTGGCCGACCCGGGCACGCTGGTCAGCATGGTCTTGTCGAACCCGGTCAGGTAGCCGCTCCCGCCGATGCCCAGCCCGGCGGCCAGCAGTACGGCCGTCACGGCCAGGACCGTCGCGGCCCGGCGCGCCGCGAGCAGCCCGCGGCCGGCCTGGGG
>JBAPYC010000593.1:0-11468 GCA_049284535.1 Streptosporangiaceae bacterium | reverse complement strand
GACGCGTCCCGGGAGCAGCTCTTCGACGCGCTCCTCACTGAGCTCTGCGAGCCGAGGCCGCTGCCGGTTGTCGTCATCGAGGACGTGCACTGGGCCGACGAGGCCACCCTCGACCTGCTGGGCTTTCTCGCGCGGCGGATCCGCGAGATCCCGGTGCTCCTGATCGTGAGCTACCGCAACGACGAGCTGGCCGATACCCATCCGCTGCGCATCGCTCTCGGCCATCTGGCCGTCCAGCGCTGTACGAGCCGCGTTCGGCTCGCTCCGCTCAGCGCCCAAGCCGTGCGGATGCTCTCGGCCGGCTGCGGGGTCGACCCAGCGGAGCTGTACAGCGTCACCGGCGGCAACCCGTTCTATGTCCGCGCAGTGCTGGAGGCGGGCCTAGGTGAGGTACCGGGCTCGGTCCGCGACGTGGTTCTGGCGCGCGCCGCCCGCCTCGAACCGAAAGCACGGCAGACTCTTGAGGCCGCGGCCCTGATCGGCGGCACCGTCGATGAGCGGCTGCTAGGCCACGTCGTCGCCGAGCCCGCGCTGGCCGAGATCATCTCGTCTGGACTGGTGGCCGGCCATCCGGTTCTGCGCTTCCGGCACGAGATCGCGCGTCAGGCGATCGAGCAGGCGGTCTTGCCGGCCCGGCGTTCCGAACTCCATGCTCGGATACTGCAGGGGCTGCGCACTCTCGGCTGTGACGATGATGCCCGGCTGGCCTTTCACGCCGACGAGGCCGGCGACGGCCCGGCGGCCCGGGAGCATGCCGCGCTGGCGGGTCGTCGCGCTCGCACGTTGGCGTCCCATCGCGAAGCTGCCGGGCAGTTCGAACGCGCGTTGCGTTTCGCAGATGGCGAGACGCCGGCCAGCATCGCGGCCCGCTGGATCGAGCTCGCGACGGAGCTGTCGACGATCGATCGCTGGCCCGATGCCGAGACCGCCTACACGCGAGCGCTGGAGAACTGGCGGGCGGCTGGAGACCCCCTCGGCGAAGGCGACACGCTCCGACGGATGTGCGGGGCGTTGTGGCGGCTATGCCGCGGCGACCAGATCCTCGCCGCGGCCGAGGGTGCCGTCGCCATCCTGGAACCGCTCGGCCCCACGTCCGAACTCGCGGCGGCATACGCCTGCCTCGCCGCGTTTCAGAACCAACCCGGGCGTGGGGACATCGTCGTCCCGCTCGCCCAGCGCGCCCAGGAACTCGCGGTCAGATTCGGCGTGCCCGCGCTGCAGAGCCGGGCGGCGACGACGGAGGCGCAGGCCGTGTGGTTCGCGGGTGGCAACTGGGAGCCCGTGCTGCACCGTGCGCTGTCGATCGCGCTCGAGAACGGTACCGAGAACGAAGCCGGCTTCGCGTACACGAACCTGCAGGAGCTGCATTGCGGCAACCGGGACTACGCCAAGGCCGACCCGTACTTCCACGACGGCGTCGTCTATTGCGAGGACCA
Organism: Streptosporangiaceae bacterium; assembly: GCA_049284535.1. Classification (GTDB taxonomy): domain Bacteria; phylum Actinomycetota; class Actinomycetes; order Streptosporangiales; family Streptosporangiaceae; genus Palsa-504. The sequence goes on along the minus strand of JBAPYC010000593.1, from coordinate 10,032 downwards.
CGATCTCGGCACGTACTACAACTGCTTGCGCGGCGTGCGGACGTCGAGTCTGGAGCGGCTCGGGCGCTGGGACGAGGTGGTGCGAATCGCCGAGTCCCTCCTCGCCTCCGTCGCCTCGCCGGTGAATCGCATGATCCCGATGACCAGCCTGGCCATGGTCGCGGCGCGCCGCGGCGAGCCAGATGTGTGGCCGCACCTGGATGCCGCGATGACCGCCGCGGACGGATCGGCTGGGTATATGTACATCGGCGCCGTCCGATTGGCCCGGGCCGAGGCCCGCTGGCTCGAGAGCGATCTGACCGCGGCGCGACAAGAAGCCGAACTCGCGGACGACGCGTGCGCTGACGCCACCGATCCCTGGCTCAACGGCGAGATCGCGGTATGGCTGCGACGCACCGGATCACCCCGGACGAATCAGCGCGAACTGGCCGAACCCTACCGGCTGCAGCTCACCGGAAACCATCGCGGCGCAGCCGAACTGTTCGATGCGCGGGGCTGCCCCTACGACGCGGCGCTCGCGCTGCTCGATGCGCCTGACGAGCTGGCGCTGCGACGAGCGCTCGACGTCTGCAATGCGCTCGGGGCCGTCGCGACGGCGCGGATCATTCGCCAGAAGATGCGCTCGCTCGGCATCCGATCCGTTCCGGCCGGACAGCGAACTGCGACACGCGAGAATCCGCTCGGCCTGACCCGACGAGAGCAGGAAGTGCTCGAATTGCTCTGCGAGGGGCGCACCAACGCCAGCATCGCCACCAAGCTGGTGATCTCACCAAAGACAGTCGACCACCACGTCTCGTCGGTATTGGCCAAACTCGGCGTATCGAAGCGCACAGAGGTAGCCGCCGCGAAGCGAGCCGCAGCCACTCCGAGGTAGGTGAGCCACACTAAGGGCAACGCGTAGTACGTGCTCGCCAGGCGTAGAACGCTCGAACAGACAGGTCCGCTCGGCGAGGATCGCAGACCCGGCATCGTCAATACACCGCCCACGGGCTTAGGCCAGCCGGAACCATACCGTCGAGCGGTCTTGCCCGGACTGCAGGCCGAGTCCGGCCGGATGTTGTCGTCCAGCCCGTTGGCGCCTGGCCGCGCAGCAGCTGCTAGTCGCCCAGGCGTAGGACGCCCGCCTGCTGCACGTTCTCGCTGCGTCCGCACGCCAGATGGGCGTGACGGCGCGGCTGCAGCTGTCGGGTGGTGGCGTTGAGGACTTCATCGCCGGCTCGATTAAGCGGTCAGGTTCCGGCCCATATCAGCGGCCGCCTCGCGTTCTCGACGCCGAGCTTGGCTAGCACGACCGTGTCTGCTCCAGCCCGTACCGCAGGGTCTTGCGGTGGATGAACAGCCGTTCGGCGGCGGCCCGCGCGGAGCACTCGGCAAATCCACGCCCAGGACTTCGGCCCCGGCCGCTGGCATCTGGTACCTTTCAACCTTATCTGGTACCATGCATCCGTGGCGCTGAACATCAAGGATCCGGAGACCGAACGCTTGGCGGCCGAAGTTGCCGCATTGACGGGAACGACGAAGACCGGAGCCGTCAGATACGCTCTGCGCCAGGTTCTCCAGGCGCAGTCCCGTATGTCTGTCCAGCAGCGCGAGGAACGTCTCACCCGGTTCCTCGAGGAGGAGATCTGGCCGCTGGTGCCGCCGGACCAGCTCGGAAAGCCGGTGTCCAAGGCGGAACGCGAGGAGATCCTCGGATTCGGCGAGTACGGCGCATGATCATCGACTCCTCCGCGATCCTTGCCGTCATCGGCAAGGAACCCGGGTACGAGCGGATCGTCCATCAGCTTGCCGCCTCACCGGAGACCCGGATCGGCGCCCCGACCCGACTGGAGACTGGAATCGTGCTGACGTCGCGGTTCGGGCCGCGGGGGAAGACGGCACTCGCAAGGTTCCTGCAGGAGAACTCCATCCAGACCGTGGCCTTCGACGACGCTCACGCCAGCGCGGCGCTCGACGCCTATTCCCGGTTCGGCAAGGGCAGGCACCCGGCTGCCTTGAACTTCGGTGACTGCTGCACCTACGCGGTCGCTTCGGTCGCGGCGGAGTCGCTGCTGTGCATCGGAGACGACTTCGCCAGGACCGATCTGCTCCTGGTCAGCCTCAGTCCCGATGAGCTGTCAGCTACCTCGGAACAATCCGACGAGCTTGGGCGCTGAACCTCCAGCTCGTTTTACGGATCTCATGTAACCAGACTGAGTTTCTGGAGCCAGTGACAAACCAAGTGACTACGGATCCAGGCGATGGCAGACGCAGCGCGACGTACCCAGACGCCAATATCCTTCTGGGCTGCAGTAATCCGACCCAGCGCGACGTCATAATACGAAACCGGCAGGCATGGTAAGGAGAAGGTCTACGCTTTGATTCCGTAACGGGGCTCCAGCTCATGTAAGTCTTTCGAAAACCAATCAGTCAATATGCGGCCTGGAATGTGCCCCTCACGTGCCCCTCGCTATGGCTCTAGCCCAGCGACCAGGGCGATGAGCTGGAATTCCGGCTAACCGATCAGGATCCGTTAGCGTTTCCGGTCCCAGGAACGCGTCCGCGGTCGCGCTGGCCCGGGCAGGCGGGTACCAGGCCGCAGCCCGGAGACCTGCTCGCCGGGTTACGGCCCGGGCGCGAGCTGGTTCAGCCGCAAGGACCCGGACACTTTGAAGATAGTGCTGAGCTCAGTGGTTGAACGCAAAGGCTGACGGCGGTCCTGCATCGTGTGAGCATCGTCCCGTCTGTCCCGTCGTCGGCGGCGCCGGGAAGGACACCACAGATCTCCACCCTGGGTAACGGACCGAGCGGCCCGCCAAACGTGCCACCGCGCCTGTCGAATCTTTGCAGGTTGGTCGTCGACCCATCGCGGAGCACATGCGCTCAGATCATCCGTATCTGCGGTGGCCCGAGCTGAGCGGCGCACAGCGAGCCTCAGGATGCTTTTGTAATGTTGGCTGCGTCAGATAGCGGTCCGGGTCAGCTGCTTAGCCGGGGAGGATCCGATGTCCGAGGAACAGATGGTCGGCCTGGTGCAGGGTGCTCTTGCTGCACGCGGGATCACAGATGAGGTGCTCGCCGCCGGGCAGTTCAATCCGCGAGGCCATACCGGCGGCATGTTCGCCGGCGGCCTGGCGGGCAGCGAGGCCGGCGGTTTGCTCGGCCAGGCCGGGGAGGCAGTGGGTCTGGGGGTGGGCTCCGTTGCGGGTATGCGGGCCGCTGATGCCCGCTCGGGACTGCCCGCCAGCATGCTTATCGGTGTCTCCGCCACGATGGTGTACGGGTTCGCCGCGGCCACCCGGCACAGCGAGCCCACCTCGCTCGTCTTCCGGGTCCCGCGCGCAGGCCTGACGGTCAGGGTCCACCAGAGGGTGAACGTACGCGTGCTGGAGCTGATCGACAAGGCCAGCGATGCACGCATAGAACTGGAAGGCAACCGGCTGCCGGTAACTCATTCTAAGGACGTCATCCATGTACTCGGCAGTGCAGGCCCGGGCCATGAGCCGGGCAGCCCCAGCTGATGCGTTTCCTGCTATGCAGTGCAGATCACTCTGTTCTGCACGTCAAAGTCAGGCCGCCCGCGGTCGCCCAGAACACACCGAACAGCGGGTACGCGCGCGACTTGTCACTGCGACGCGGTAACGCACCGTGGTCATTAACAGGCTTGACGTGTAGACACGGGGAGCATTGCGATGCTCGCCGGGCAGCTTCGATGCTAGATCCGCTCCCCGTAGCAGCGCCCGTCCGGCATAGGCCCGATGATTTCAACGCGCCTCATCACGCAAATGAGGGCGTTACACAGGGTCGTTGTTAAGCGGGATATCTGAGCCGCCGGCCCGCGACAGGCCGCCGGATAGGTCGGTTGTTGGTTCGCAACCGGGAAACACGGCTATGCGCCGGTGATGCGTTCTGGCGCGCATGGTCTGGGATCTCGGCGGGGTGCAAAGGCTGGCCTGGATCAGTGTCCGGGACCCGGGATAGTGTGACCAGGTGATATGGGTTTGCCGGCTCCGGCCTGGCTCGGGTCTCTTGCGGCTGCACCCGGCTTATCGGTCGTGCGGGTGCGGGCGTGCCTAGCGCCGATGAGGTGCGTGCCCAGGCGCTCGGGGTGGCCCGGGGCTGGTCGCCGCCCGGTGCGCCGCAGTCGTGGCGGCTGACCGCTGCGCTGTTCGAAGCGATCGCGGCTCATGACGATCTTGTGGACCGGCTGGCCGTCCTGCCGGCGGACCGGTTGCCCGCGCTGCTGGGCAGCGCCGCCATCGCGTTCTTGGTGCGCCGCGACCGGCCGGTCCCGCTGGCCGGCTACTTCCCCGAACCCGGTGCGGCCCAGCCGCGGTTCGACGGCGGGTTCTTCCCGGCGTTCGGGGCGTTCTGCTCGGCGCGTCTGGACGACATCGCCGAGCAGTGCCAGGACCGCCGGTACCAGATGAACGAGGTGGCCCGCTGCACCCAGATCGCCTTGGGCGTCGCGGTGGCCAGTGCCGGATCCGCTGATCCGGCGGCCCTGGTTGATCTGGGCACCGGGGCCGGGCTCGGGCTGCACTTGGACCGCTACCGTTACCAGATCGGGACCGGCACATACGGCCCGGCTGAGGCCGGCCTGACCCTTTCCTGTGAGATCCGCGGTCCTATCCCGCCGCCGCCGGCCCACCTGCCGCCGATCATCACCAGGATCGGGGTAGACCTTAACCCGGTCGACCTGGCAGACCCCGCGGCCCGGGCATGGCTGCAGGCCTGCGCGCCACCTGAAACATCGGCCCTGGCCCGGCTGGCAGCCGCCATGGACATCGCGCGGCGCCATCAGGCCACGATCATCGCCGGCGACATCGTCGGCACGCTCCCCCGGGTGCTGGCCGGCATACCCTCACAGCAGCGCATCATCATCGTGGACGCCTATACGGCGGTGTTCCTGCCTGGCCAGCGGCGGGCTGAGCTGGCCGGCCTGCTCGCCGAGATCGGCCGGGAGCGCCCTGTGACCTGGCTGTCCCTTGACCCGCTGGTCCCGCTGGGACCCGCCGGCCGGGACAGCGTGCAGGGCCTGCCGCTTCCTCCCGCGCTGATCCGCGACTACCAGCACGGCGGTGTCTTCGCCGTGCTGGGAGCCCGCACCTTCGACAGGGGCAGCGACCACAGCCGCCTTCTCGCTCGCGCTCACCCATCCGGCCAGTGGATCGAATGGCTCAGCCCGTGACCGCCTGCACCTCACCCGCCTGCCGCAAGTCAGCACCCAACCCGACGGCCACAGCTGCCAGCGCCGTGCCACGCCGGGCCATCCTCAGGGCACCCGCAACCAACCCGGGCACACCCCTGACCGCAGCCCAGCCACCCATGCGCCCAGACACCGCCCGGTACGGCATCGGCGACCCATGGCAACCGCTGTCGCGCAGTAACAGCGGGTGATTACACCGTAGCGCTCAAAGACAGCGGCTGCCCGCGACGGGTTCACCGCCGGCGTCCGTACCTGGCTGTCCGAGGACACTGCTCCGGCTACTCACCCCGGCAGCCGAGGCTCCAGCGGGCCCACACGGCTTAATCCTGTCCGCGGCCATGTGAGTAAGGTGCCTTTGCCTGGCAACCGTCGTGTGCCGCGCGTTTACTGACCGGTCGCCGTCTTGAACTTCACGACCAGCCCTGCGGGTACCCGGCCGCGGTCTTTCACCTCGATGCCCTGGGCCTTGGCCCACTCGCGGACCTCGGTAGTGGTCAGCCCGCTCTCTGGTCCTCTGCGCCCGCCGCGGACGGGCCGGCGGGAAGCGCCGCTGACTCGCCGTCCGGCCTTGGCGTAGGCGGCCAGGGGCGTCCCGGAGCTGCTGGGCGTGCTGGGTGTTCAGGTCGATCTCATAGTCAGTGCCATCCAGACTGAAGCGGACCATCCCCTCGGCGGCGCTGCCGTTGATGTCATCGGTGAGCAGGGTCTGCACTTTCTGGGCCACTGCTGCTCCGTTCCTGGTGGCGGCTGGCACCATCGTCGCACTTCGGGCAGCACGAGCGTGGAGCCGCTCCGGTCGGCTTGTTCTCCGCCACCGGCTGGCCCGGATGGAGCAGTAATCAGGTGCCGCCTCGTCAGTGTCCTGTGTTCGCGCATGTCAGCGGGTACTTTTGCAGCCATGCTCGAACACTGGGGGACCGGCAGGGGCGGCAGTGGCGGGACGGGTGGTGCTGAATCTGAGGGCATTTTGAGGGGCAAAATGGCGCTCGGCGATGCTGACCGGAGCTTGTCTCGGCTTGCGTGTGCCAGCGTATTTCCTGGTCACGGGCTGTACCAGGGGTGATGGAATCGTCCAGTGGGACATGGTAAGGAGAAGGTCTACGGTTCGATTCCGTAACGGGGCTCCAGATCATCCAGGTATTTCGAAAACTAATCGACCAATATACGGCCTGGAATGTGCCCCTTACGTGCCCCTCGCCACAGCTCTAGCCCGGTGATCAGGACGATGAGCTGGAATTCCGGCAAGCCGACTAGGATCCGTTAGGGTTTCCGATTTCAGGAACGCGTCCGTAGTCGCGCTGGCGCGGGCAAGCGGGGATCCGGCCGCAGCCTGGAGACCTGCGCGCCGGTTGCGCCCGGGGCACGCGTTGATCCAGCCGCAAGGACCCGGACACTTTGAAGACCGTGATGAGCTCATTCCTTGAACCGCAAAGGCAGACGTTGGCCCAGCGCTGGCATGACCATCGTCCGTCCCGTCGTGTCACTGGCGCTGCCAGGAAGGCAAAACAGATCAGTTGCACACTCGGTAACGACCGAGCGGCTGATCGGAACGTGCACCGCGCCTAACGACTCTGGCGGCCGATAGTCTCAGCGCTCGGGGGTGGCTGCCGGGTGCAGATCATCCTGTTCTGGCTCATGCAGTCAGGGTGATGCATTCCCGTCGTGGCGAGTTTCGGTATGGCTGCTCCTGGGATCGCCGTTTTCAGCAGGGCCCGGTATGTTGTCCGGCTGCCAGATGTGGCCCAGCCGCTCCCCGGATCGTGTTCCGGGAGCGGCTGGGGGTGGAACGGGGCCGCGGTCGGCTCGGGTTCGTTCCGCGTCCGGGATCTTGACGTTGGCTGGTCAGCGTGATCGGGGGCCGGCGCTGGCCAGCTCGACCGGGTCCTGGTCGGCCGCCAGGTGATCGCCGCGCCAGGCGGCGGCCGAGCCGGCGGCCAGCCAGGCCAGCAGCAGGCCCCAGGCTGGTAGCAGCATGATCCCCAGGAGCCCGTGCGGGTAGGCGACGGATAGGCCGGCTACCACCAGCAGTGCGGACGTGGCCAGGCCCAGCCACCGCAGCCAGGTCCGGTCTTCAGCCAGGGAGGCGGCGCCGACCGCGGCGCCGATTGCGAGGGTGGATACGAAGAAGAACCGGCTGGCGACCTGGAACAGGGCCGCGGTGGTGGTGGCGGGGGCCTGCTGGTGCACGCTGGCGGCCAGCGCCATCTCGATGCCGGTGGCGGCGAGCTCGAAGAAGGCGGCGGCCCCAGCCGCGGCAATCAGCATGGCGCCCAGGCTGGCGTGCGCCCGGGCAGCCCGGACGCAGAACACGGCGAGCAGCAGCACGGTGGCGAGGACCGAGACGTAGTCGGAAACGAGGTCGGCCCGGCCGTGCTGAGCGTAGTACCCGGCAATAGTGGCGGGCGGGTCGTCAGAGCTGGCCCCCCCGACGACATGAGACTGCTGAGCAGGATGAGGCATGCGGCGCCAAGGCCGGTGATTGCCAGGGGCAGGTTTCGTTTCATGGTTCCCTCCTTAGTGGACTTTCCGCGACCGTAGGAGGGCGAACGCCCGGCGGCCATCGGCCGCGCGGGTCAGCCGGTAGCGACCTGGGTCCCCCGGCGGCGATCCGAACGGATGATGGCCCTGCCGCCAGCGCTGGGTTAACGTCACCTCATGGAGCGGCTGCGGACGCTGGTGCAGGTCTTCGGCCTGGACACGCTGGTCGTGCTGGTCGCCGTGATCAGCGTGGGCCGCATCTGGACGCAGGCGAGCGGTTCGCCCTGGGCTGCGGCCGGCCTGGCCCTGCTGGCCACTGTGCCGTTGCTGGCCCGCCGGCGGCTGCCGCTGGCCGCGCCGCTGCTCGCGCTGGCCAGCTTGCTGGGCCTGTCCGTGCTCATTCCCGGGGCGGCGTGGGAACAGCTGCAGCTGTTCCTCGGTGCGCTGCTGTGCTTCTGGGTGATCGGATCGGAGAACGGGCGGCGGCGCGCGCTGGCGGGCCTGGCCGCGGGGCTGGCCGTGGCGGTCGCGACGGTGGCCACGGACGCCGGGCACCGCAGGGTGAGCGACTATATCTTCGGCGTGGCGATCACGCTGGCGGCCTGGGGTGCGGGGATGCTGCTGGGCAGCCGTGCCCGGGTCGCCGCTGCTGCGCAGCGGCGGGCTGAGCAGGCGGTCCTGGAGCAGGAGTTCCGCGCCCGCGAGGCGGCCGCGCAGGAACGGGCCCGGATCGCGCGGGAACTGCACGACGTCATCGCCCACACCGTAAGTGTCATGGTGGTCCAGGCCGGGGCGGCCGAGGAAGTGCTCGAGGGAGAGAACGCCGCTGCCCGGGCTGCGCTGGCCGCGATCCGCGACAGCGGCAAAGGGGCACTGGAGGAGCTCAGGCGTCTGCTCGGTTTCCTGCGCGAGGCCGGGGGCGCCACGGCCACCGCCCGCGCGAGCCTGGACCAGCTCAGCGAGCTGATCGCCGAGACCGAGGACCTGGGGCTCCAGGTGGAGTTCCGGGAGTCCGGGCGGCCGCGGGCGCTGCCGCCAGGCATGGACCAGGCGGCATATCGCATCATCCAGGAGGCGCTGACGAACGCCATCAAGCACGCCGGCGCGGCCTGCGTCACCGTGGCGCTCACCTGGGAACCGGACGCGGTCGGGCTCGCCATCACCGATGACGGGCGAGGGGTCAGCGGAACGCCTGGGGCGGCAGGCGGTCACGGACTGCTCGGCATGCACGAACGGGCCTTGCTGTACGGCGGGAACCTCGAGACCGGGAACCAGCCAGGCGGTGGGTACATGGTGCGGGTCAGGCTGCCGCTATGATCCGCGCGCTCGTCGCCGACGACCAGGCCCTAGTCCGCGGCGGCTTTCGCATGATCCTGGACGCCCAGGCCGACATCGAGGTAGCAGGCGAGGCGGACAACGGCCGGACCGCCGTCACCCGCACCCTGGAACTACGCCCCGATATCGTGCTCATGGACGTCCGCATGCCGGTCCTGGACGGCATCCAGGCCACCGCCGAGCTGGTCCGGGCCCGCTCGCCAGCCAAGATCATGATGCTGACCACCTTCGACCTGGACGAGTACGTCTACGCCGGGATGAAGGCGGGAGCGAGCGGATTCCTGCTCAAGGACGTCGACCCTCCTGACCTCACCGCCGCCGTCCGCTGCATCGTCCGGGGCGACACCCTGCTGTCACCCACGCTGACCCGCAGGCTTGTCGAGCAATATCTCACCCGCCCGGCGCCTGGTGCCGCCGCGACCGGAGCGGCCGCCGGGCTGACCGCGCGCGAACTGGACGTGCTGCGCCTCATCGCCCGCGGCCTATCCAACGCCGAGATCGGCGCCGAGCTCTACCTCGCCGAGCCCACCGTCAAGGCGCACGTCACCCGGATGCTAGCCAAGCTCGGTTTGCGCGACCGCGTCCAAGCCGTCGTGTACGCCTACGAAAGCGGCCTGATCCAACCCGGACACAGCTGAGCCAGCCTGTTCCGCTCGAAAATAGGATTCGGCTGATGACCTGCGGGTCTTCGGGATGTCAGGCGGCGCGTGAGTATTCGTTGATAAGGCCCGCCCAGGACGGGTTTGCGGTGGATCCGTTCGCGGTCGAGATCGGCAACGGCGAGGTGGCCACCGTCGCCTCTGCCGTCGGGGACGCACTGCGCGATGCCTTGGTGCGGCCGGGCCATGTTGTAGTGCGCCTGGTATGCGGCCAGGACAGTACGTAGATGCGATTCACCGAGAATTAGCACGCGGTCGAGGAGCTCGCGGCGAAGCGTACCGACAAGGCGCTCGCAGATCGCATTCATGCGCGGCGCCTGAACGGCGGTGCGCACGGTCCTGGTCCCAGCGGCCTGGAAGACGGCGTCGAAG
>JBAPYC010000592.1:0-5960 GCA_049284535.1 Streptosporangiaceae bacterium | reverse complement strand
GGCGTCCCGGGGCCCGCGTGCTCGTGGCCGGGACCGAAGATCTCGGACTTGATCCGCTCGAGTGCGTCTTCCAGGATGCCGCGCAGGTCACCGATGACGTTCTCGCCCGCGGCCGAGGACTGCGTGGCCAGTCTCCTCAGGTCGGTGGTGAACTGGACGGCCAGCCGCTCCAGGTCGCGCAGGGTGCCGAAGTCGAGCGAGCCGGTCCAGCCCGGCCTGCCTCGCGTCCAGTCGTCCCAGCCCCGGCGGCCAGGCCAATCCGTCCAGCCCGAGCCGGGACCCCAGCCTCCGCCGCGCGGATCCCAGCCGGGCTCGCCGGCCTGGAACCGGGCGCCGGCTCCTGCTTCCTCGCCGATCCGGCTGCTGGATCCCATGGCCTCATCGCGGACGCGCTGGGCCTCCTCGCGCAGCCGCCGCGCCGATTCGTGTACGCGGCGGGCCGCGTCGGGCCCCGGGCCCGGTTCGGCGTAGAAGTCCTCGTCCGGGATGTGGCCATGGCCTTGCTGGTCGCGGGCCTGCCTGGTCTGCTCACGGGCCTCGTCGCGGGCCTGGCGGACCTGGGACTTCACCTCGTCGCGCAGCCGCCGGGCTTCCTCGCGTGCCTCGTCCCGGGCCTGCTTGGCCTGCTCGCGGGCATCGACGGCCGCGTCCCGGCCTGACCGGCGGGACTCGCGGGCCGCCCAGGTCAGTTCCTCGCGCAGGCTGCGCACCGTCTGCCGGACATCTTCGCGGACCTCGCGGACGATGTCGCTGACCGACGCCGACAGCTCTTCCTCGAGTTCGTCGAGTTCCGCGCTGCGGCTGCGTAGTTCCTCACGGCCGGCCTCGGTGATCCGGTAGACCTTACGGCCGTCCACCTCGTCGTGGGTGACCAGGCCCTCTTCTTCAAGCCGGGCCAGCCGGGGGTAGATCGTGCCTGGTGAGGGCGAGTACACACCCATGAACCGGTCACGCAGCAGCCGGATGACCTCGTAGCCGTGCCTAGGCTCCTCGTCGAGCAGCCGGAGCAGGTACAGCCGGAGGCTGCCATGGCGGAATACCGGACTCAACTGGCCTCGCCTTCCATCTCACTCTCATTATCAGGCCGCTCAGCGGCCAGCGTGTCATCCGGGACCGTTCCGCGCTCGGCGCGTCGCAGCAGCATGACCCGGCCCGACATCGTCGTCACGGATACATGTCCCGAGCCGGCACCAAGGCTGCCGCTGACACTCCGGGACGCCGGAGCTGTTACCCGTTTAAGCTCCGCGAACTCACTGCGGACGTCCCCCGACATGGAATGCAGGTTCACCTGGGCGTCGGCCTCCGCCTGGAGCCTGAGCGTCACCCCACCCGAAACCGTGGTGACGTTCATGCCGCCCAGCGGGTCGAGGTCGATGTCGGCGGTCACGTCGCCGCTCACGGCGTTGGCGTCGAGCCGTTCCAGCCAGCCATCGGCCAATGTCAAGTCCCCGGACACGCTATTGAAGTTCAGCTTGCCGTTGATCCCCTGGGCCTCGAGCGCCCCTGACACGGTGTTCGCGTCGATGTCACCGGCGATGGCGTCCAGCGTGATCCCCCCGGAGACGCTCTTGACCGAAGCCCGGGAACTGATACCGGACATGACGGCGGTCGCACTGACCACGCCGACCTGGGTCGCGCACTTCCGCGGCACAATCACCGTCACTGCGGCCGAATGGCGCTGCGGGCGGAGCCACTTGAGCAGCCCCTCCCAGGTGAGGTTCTCGTGGGTTATGGTCAGGATCCCGTCGTCGTAGGTCACGTTCAGCGGGTCGCCGTCCACCTGTGCCACATTGAGCGACGGCTTGCCGTCACTCGCCAGCACGGCGACCGACCCCGCGATGAGCCTGACCCGCAACCCGGTGACTTCATCGAAGTCGAGGCTGGTCGGTCCCTCGATGGTCCACTGCGCCATTCCACCCGTCCTTCCCGTAAGCCCGGTCAGTACACATAACGATATATCTCATGTTAACAAAGTCAAGACATATCGCGATCAGCCCACCAGGCCAAGGGGGTGGCAATCAACCCCGCGGAATGTCCGGCAGGCCCACCCAGGCGTGCTCCACCCAGGTGAGCTCCACCCAGGGCACTCCCATCCAGCCGCGCTCCCACCAGGGCACTCCCTCCGGAGCGGCCGCGCCGCAGGCACGCACCGGCCGAGGTACGCAACGCGACCGTGGCGACGTTCGGCCCGCCGCCAGCGACACATCTCCGCGGCCGCGTAACACCCAGCCCGTTCAGATCAAAGGTCGTCCTCGTCATCCAGCCGCGCGAGCCACGTCGCCAGCCGGTCGACGGCCGTCTCGAATCCCGGGTTGAGGTCCACGAAGTCCCGCAGCCGTTCGGCGAGCCAGACCATGGTGACCTGGTCATCCCCGCGCCGGTCGGCGAGCTCCTCGATGCCGCGGTCGGTGTAGTACATGGCTCAGGCCGATGGGATCGCGGTCTCGACGATCTCCCGGTGGGTGGTGGCGTGCTTGGCCGCCGAACCCGCCGCCGGGGCCGAGCTGGCGGGCAGCGAGATCACGCCGACCGGGCGGTTCAGCGCCCGCGGGAGCTTCAGGGCCATGGTCGGCCAGCCGCCCATGTTGGCCGGCTCTTCCTGCACCCAGGTCACCGACTCCGCCTGCGGGTAACGGGCCAGCTCAGCGCACAGTTCCGAGACCGGCAGCGGGTAGAGCCGCTCGACCCGGACGATGGCCGTGTCCCGGACCTTCGCCTCAGCGCGCCGCGCGGCCAGGTCGTAATACACCTTGCCCGAGCACAGCACCACGCGGCGCACGTCGGCGTCGGATTCCACGGTCGCCGGGATCACCGGCTGGAACGACCCGGTGGTGAAAGCGGTGACCGCCGAGGTGGCCGCCTTCAGCCGCAGCATCGACTTCGGCGTGAACACGATCAGCGGTCTGCGCCGTCCGGAGAGCCCCTGCCAGCGCAGCAGGTGGAAGTAGTTGGCCGGCGTGGTCGGCATGGCTACCGTCATGTTGTCCTGGGCGCACGAGGCGAGGAACCGCTCGACCCGGGCCGAGGAGTGGTCCGGACCCTGGCCGTCATAGCCGTGCGGCAGCAGCAGCACGACGCCGGACATCTGGCCCCACTTCTGCTCGCCCGAGCTGATGAACTCGTCCACAATCGTCTGCGCACCGTTCATGAAGTCGCCGAACTGCGCCTCCCAGGCGACCAGCGCGTCGGGGCGGGCCACGGAGTAGCCGTACTCGAAGCCCAGGGCGGCGAACTCTGACAGCAGCGAGTCGTACACGAAGAACTTGGCCGGGCCCGACTCGAGCTGCTTGAGCGGCGTGTAGTCGGTGCCGGTGTGCCGGTCGACGAGCACCGCGTGGCGCTGGCCGAACGTCCCGCGCCGGGTGTCCTGGCCGACCAGCCGCACCGGGTGGCCATCCAGCACCAGTGCACCGAACGCCAGCAGCTCACCGGTCGCCCAGTCGATCGTGTCGTCCTCCACCATCGCCGCCCGCCGGTCGAGAAGCGGCTTGAGCCGCGGGTGCGGGGTGAAGTCGCCGGGCAGGTTGACCTGGGTGTCGATGATCCGCTTGACCACCTCGGCGGACACTGCGGTCGGCACCCCCACGTGGTTGACCGGCCGGTCTTCCGGTTCGGGCCGCACCACCGAGCCCGGCTCGGCCGGGCGCTCGGCGGCGTCCCTGGTCTCGGTGAAGACCCGCTCCAGCTGCTGCTGGTAATCCCGCAGCGCGGCCTCGGCCTCTTCCATGGTGATGTCGCCGCGGGCGATCAGCGACTCGGTGTACACCTTGCGGGTGGACCGCTTGGCCTCCACCAGGTCATACATGAGCGGCTGGGTGAACGACGGGTTGTCGGTCTCGTTATGACCCCGCTTGCGGTAGCAGATCATGTCGATGACCACGTCCTTCTTGAACACCTGGCGGTAGGCGAAGGCCAGCCGGGCGGTGCGGACGACGGCCTCGGGGTCGTCGCCATTGACGTGGAAGATCGGCGCCTGGATCATCCGGGCCACGTCGGTCGCGTACACGCTGGAGCGCGAGTACTGCGGCGCGGTGGTGAAGCCGACCTGGTTGTTGACGATGATGTGCACGGTGCCGCCGGTGCGGTAGCCGCGCAGCAGGGACAGGTTCAGCGTCTCCGCGACCACGCCCTGGCCGGCGAAGGCGGCGTCGCCGTGGATGAGCACGGGCAGCACGGTGAAGCCGGGCTCGCCCTTGTCGATGACGTCCTGCTTGGCCCGGACCACGCCCTCCAGCACCGGGTCGACCGCCTCTAGGTGGCTCGGGTTGGCCACCAGCGAGGTCTTGAGCTGGCCGCCCCCGGGCGCGGTGTAGACGCCTTCCGCGCCGAGGTGGTACTTGACGTCGCCGGAACCCTGCGCGCTGCTCGGGTCCAGGTTGCCCTCGAACTCCTTGAAGATCTGCGCGTAGGACTTGCCGACGATGTTGGCCAGGACGTTCAGCCGGCCGCGGTGCGCCATGCCGACCACGGCCTCATCCAGGTGGGCGTCGGCCGCCTCGGTCAGAACCGCGTCGATCAGCGGGATGAGGGACTCGGCCCCCTCCAGCGAGAACCGGCGCTGGCCGACGAACTTGGTCTGCAGGAACATCTCGAACGCCTCGGCCACGTTGAGCCGGGACAGGATGCGGATCTGCTCATCGTGTTCGGCCCGAGCGTGCGGGACCTCGATCCGGTCCTGAATCCAGTGCCGTTCCTCTGGGTCCTGGATGTGCATGTACTCGATGGCGACCGTGCGGCAGTACGAGTCGCGCAGCACGCCCAGGATGTCGCGCAGCTTCATCCGCGGCTTGCCGCCGAGGCCGCCGGTGGGGAAGTCGCGCTCCAGGTCCCACAGGGTCAGGCCGTGCTGGTTGATGTCCAGGTCGGGGTGCTTGCGCTGGGTGACCTCGAGGGGGTTGGTGTCCGCCATCAGGTGACCACGGACCCGGTAGGCGTGGATCAGCTCCTGCACACGGGCCGAACGGGTGACATCATCCTCATGCCCGTAAGGAAAATCCTGCACCCAGCGGACGGGTTCGTACGGGATGCGGAGCGCGGCGAAGACCTCGTCGTAGAAGCCATCCTCGCCGAGCAGCAGCCGGTGGATGTGCTGCAGGAACTCCCCGGACTGCGCGCCCTGGATGATCCGGTGGTCATAGGTCGAGGTCAGCGTCACGATCTTGCTGATGGCCAGCCGGGCCAGCGTCTCCTCCGAGGCGCCCTGGTACTCGGCCGGGTACTCCATAGCCCCGACGCCGATGATGCAGCCCTGGCCGGGCATGAGCCGCGGCACCGAGTGGACCGTGCCGATCGTGCCCGGGTTGGTCAGGGTCGCGGTGGTGCCCTGGAAGTCGGCGACCGCGAGCTTGCCCGTGCGGGCCCGGCGCACGACGTCCTCATAGGTCGTCCAGAACTGGCGGAAGTCCATCTCGTCCGCGGCCTTGACGTTGGGCACGAGCAGCTGGCGGCCGCCGTCGGCGGTCTGCACGTCGATGGCCAGGCCCAGGTTGATGTGCTCGGGCTTGGCGATCGCGGGCTTGCCGTTCTCCTCGGCGTAGGCGTCGTTCATCTCCGGCATCGCCTTCAGCGCCGCCACCACCGCATACCCGATCAGGTGGGTGAACGACACCTTGCCGCCGCGGCCACGGCGCAGATGGTTGTTGATGACGATCCGGTTGTCGACCAGCAGCTTGGCCGGCACCGCGCGCACGCTGGTGGCCGTGGGCACCGACAGGCTGGCCGCCATGTTGGTGACGGTCCTAGCTGCGGCTCCACGCAGCCGGCTGACGTCGGCTCCCTCCACGGGGGCCGGGGGAGGAGTCGCGGCGGGGCTCGCAGCCGGAGCGGCCGGAGCCGGGGGAGCCTGCGGCGCCGCCGGCGCCTGCGCCCGGGACTGCGGCGCCGCCTGTGGCTGGCCGTGCTCTGCACTCTGGGACGGGGCCCCCTGGGACGGGGCACCCTGGGACGGCGCACCCTGGGAC
>JBAPYC010000591.1:0-13278 GCA_049284535.1 Streptosporangiaceae bacterium | reverse complement strand
GGCCGGCGGCGTGCCCGCCCGCCGGGCCGGCCGGGTGGCCGCCGAGGGCTACAGCCCGGTCCGCGACCAGCCCACCGGCATCTTGAACCCGCGGCCCCTCGCCGTCTACTCCGGCCAGCTGGCCGATGCGCTAACCGGCCTGCTCGATGAGGGCGAGTTCCCGGTGGTGCTCGGCGGTGACTGCTCGATCGTGCTCGGGGCGATGCTGGCGCTGCGGCGCCGTGGGCGTTACGGGCTGCTCTACATCGACGGTGACGCGGACTTCTACCAGCCCGAGGTCAACCCGCTCGACGGCGCGGCATCAGCCAGCGACCTGGCCTTCGCCACCGGACGCGGCCCGGCCGTGGTCTGCGATCTGGAGGGACGCGGGCCGCTCGTCCGGGACGACGACGTGGTGGTGTTCGCCTCCCGTGATGCCGCGGACCGCGACCGCCGCGGCTGCCAGCCGCTCCCGCCCGCGATGGTGGAGATCGACCGGGACCGGGTCGGCCAGCTCGGCGCGCGCGCCGCGGCCCGGCAGGCGGTCAGCTACCTGACCCGGGACGGCGGCCCGGACGGCTTCTGGATCCATCTGGACGCCGACGTCTTCGACCAGAGCCTGATGCGGGCGGTGGACGACCCGCGTCCCGGCGGACTGCACTGGGACGAGGCGGTGTCCGCGATCAGCACGGCCATCGGCTCGGGGCGGGCCGTCGGCCTGCAGGTCGCCATCTATAACCCCGACATCGACCCGGACGGCGCAAACGGACGAGGGCTGGCCGCAGCCATCCGGGCCGCCCTGGCCGCGAACCCGTGAGGCTACCCCGAGATCTTCTCGGCCTGAAGCCGCAGCGCCACATCGATGATCATGTCTTCCTGGGCGCCGACGTAACCGGCCTCACCGACCCGCTGCAAGATGGCGTGCGCGGGCACCTCGTACCGTTCGGCCGCGCGCTGCGCGTGCAGCAGGAAAGAGGAGTGTCTCAGATGATCAGCGCCGAGGTGACCGGCGCGATGGCCGGTGCACGGTGACGCACGCCCGATGGTGAGTGCTAGTTCCGTCGCCGCCCCGTACCGGGGGCTGTTCGCCGAACCTGTGCTGCGCCGGCTTGCGCTCGCCGACGTCTGTGCCCGGCTGCCCCAGGGCATGGTCAGCATCACGCTGCTGCTGCTGGTGGTGGCGGCCCAGCACGCGTCGATGACGGTGGCCGGCCTGGTGGTGGCGGCCTACACCCTCGGCCAGGCGGTGACTGGCCCGGTCCGTGGCCGGCTGGCCGACCGGCGCGGGCTGGTCCCGGTGGCCGTCCTCTGCGGGACCGGTTACGTGCTGGCCCTGGCCGGCCTGCTGGCCAGCTCGCTGGCACGTGCGCCGGCCGGCCTGCTCGTCGGCTGCGCGGCTCTGGCCGGCCTGGTGAACCCGCCGCTCAGCCCGGGCATGCGGAGCCTGTGGTCGGCCCAGGCCACGGCAGGCCTGCGTCAGGCCGCGTTCGCTCTCGACGCGGCCGTCTTCGACCTCGCCTACATCACCGGCCCGGTGCTGGCCAGCGCGCTGGCGATCGGTATCGTCCCGGCTGCGGCCCTGGCCGTCATGCTGGCCCTGACCGCCGCGGCGATCCTCACGATCGGCCGCCAGAACCAGCCCGCAAGGACCCGGGGACACCCGCCCAGCGGGCCGCGGCCGAACCCGCTGCGATCCAGCGCGCTGCGTCGGCTGCTGGTCAGCGCCGCGCTGGCCAACGTCGCGCTCACCGCCACCGAGGTGGCGCTCACCGCCTACGTCCGGCACCACCACGCCCTGTGGGCGTCGGGCCCGCTGCTGGCCGAGATCTCCGCCGGGAGCATCATCGGCAGCCTCGTCGCCGGCGCCAAGGGTCACCGGCTGCCCCGGCTGCTGGCCGGCTACACCGGGGGTCTGGCCCTGCTCACCGCGGCCGGCCTGTACGCCCCGCTGGTCGCCGTGGCCGCCCCGGTAGCGGGCCTGTGCCTCGGGCCGACCCTGGCCGCCCTGTTCAGCCAGGCCGCGAACGCGGCGCCCCCGGGCAGCGGCACCGAGACCCAATCCTGGATCAACTCGATCATGAACGGCGGCGCGGCGGCCGGAGCGGCCCTAGCCGGCCTAGCCTCCGGCCGCCCCATCCTGGCCCTCGCCCTGGCCGCCACCGCCGCCGCGACCGCCACCCTCAGTACCATTCTCACTAAACCCACCAGCACCACACGTACCAGGGCCCTGATGGCTGAGAGCTCCGTGGTCCGGCGCTGGCGGGGTCACCGGGACGTGGCGGGCAGGCCAGCCCCGAGGTAGGCGACCGCGGCGCCCGCCGGGTCCAGTGCCCGCAGGCGGGCGCCCAGCACGGCCGCGCCCTCGCGGTGCGGCCCGGGCGCGGCCAGTTCCGTGATGGCCCGGCGCAGATCGGCCATTGATGTCTTGGCCGGCAGCGTGCGGCCCGCGCCAGCCTCCTGCACCCGCTGGCCCACGGCGGGCTGGTCGGCGAACGTGAAGCTGGGCACGATCAGCAGCGGCACGTCGCGGGCCAGGGCCCGCATGGTGGTGCCATGCCCGCCGTGACCGACCACCAGGTCGACGCCGGCCAGCAACTGGTCGTGGTCGGCTCGCTGGTGGAGCGTGGCGTTGGCGGGGGAGCGCAGCGTCGCGGGATCGATCGAAGGACCCGTGGTCACCGCGACGTCGAGGTCCAGCCCGTCCACCGCGTCGAGCAGCTTCTGCATGGTCCCCTCCTGGCCCGGGAACCAGTTGGTGCTCAGCGCGATCAGCACGCGCGGCCGGTCGCGTCGCTCGGCAGCCGCCGCGACCGGGCCGCTGCCGGATTTCGGCGTGATCGGGCCAACCTCGCGCAGGTCTGCCCACGGTCCCGGCTGGCCGATGTCGAAGCCAGGCAGCACGGTGGCGATCGTGCCAGCGGCTGCGGCCCAGACCCGGGCCGGGCGCAGGCCGCAGAGCCTGGCCGCTTGGCCAACTGGGCCCTTGGCGTACGGCCCGGCGAAATACGATGGCAGTGAGTGCACCAGGGTCACGGTGCGCAGGCCCGCCTGAATCGATGCGTCCAGCGGCCGCAGCAGCATGCAGTCGACGACAACCACGTCCGGCGACTCCCGCCGGGCCACCCGGATCACGTCGCGGGCAATGGCCCGGCTGGTCACCGTGCGCGAGATCTGGGACAGGTTGGCGGCCGGGTTCACTGGCGCCAGGGTCCGGTACGGCTGCTCCGCGCTGAACGGCTCGAACTCCAGCCCGGCCGCGGTGACCACCGGGCGCTGGGACGGCGTGCCCAGCACGAGCGCCCGGCCGCCCTCAGCGGCGAGCCGCTGGGCCAGGCCGAGAGCCGGAGGCACGTTCCCGCCGGCCTCAAAGGTGACGAACAGGACACTGGTCACGATGTACCTCCAGGGGGCGGACCCAGCACGGCATCGACGAGCCGCCGGATACGGGATTCAGTCTCGGGCCGGGACAGGCCGCGGTCCCGGCGCAGCAATTTCCAGGTGAAGACGTCGGTCGCTACCACCAGCAGGTCGGTCAGCGCCTCGGCATCGTCCCGGCCGGCCAGCTGCGGCGCGAACACGTCGGTGACCCACTTGCGGTGCAAGACCCGGCCGGGCTCGGTGATCCGGCTATAGCGCGAGTCGTCCTGTTCGTGTCCCAGCAGGTGCACGACGAAGTCGCCCCGCAGCTCGTAATGGTCAACGATGATCCGCACCGCGGCCGCCACGTCACCGGCCGGGGCCTCCCGCTCGGCCACGGTCTCCGCGGTCGCGGCGTCCAGGGCGGCGTCGAGCAGGCTGTCGCGATCGCCGAAATGGCGTAGCACCGTTTGCACGCTGACCCCGGCCCGGTCCGCCACCGTCTCGAGGGTCGGGGCGAGGTTGAGGGTCTCGAAGGCCAGGTCCCGCACAGCCCGCAGGATGCGCCGCCGGGTCCCGGCCATCGCTTCGGCCCGGGCGCCCATCTGGTATATCCGCCGCGATTTCATGTTAACTAAGACTGACGCCAAAACAATTTGATGTCAAGGTTAATTAACCTCAAATTGAAGGCACGGCCCTAAAGCAGCGGAACCACCGTCCGCGTCACGCTGTCGTAGCTGCGGACCTGGCTCAGGTCGCCGCTGACCGCGGACGAGCCGACGGCCTGGGCGGCGAGTGCCTCCTGATCCGGTCGCAGTCGCCGGGCCAGGCTGATGTGCGGGATCCAGGCCCCGGGCTCCTGCTGCGGGTTGCGGTCCGCGCCATCCAGGGCTCGCCAGACCTCGGCCTGCAGGTCCCGGAGGGCCGCGCCACCGTCGACGGCCCAGGCCAGCACCCCAGCCCGGCCGCCGAAGAAGCGCAACCCGTTGAGCCGCACCCGGACCGGCAGCGCGCGTACCGCGCCCGCGACCGCCTCAGCAGCACCGGGCGGGAAATCGTCCGCGCTGACCAGCGTCAGGTGCGGCCGGTTGGTCGGATGCCTGTGCCGGCCCAGCGAAGCCAGCCCGGCCCCATCGAGCCGTCGCCACGCAGCCCGGACCGCCCGGTCCAGCCGGTCGTCGCCCAGCAATTCCACCGTCCGCACCGCCCCAGGCTAGGGGCGCCTTCGATCTTGCCGGACTAGACCCCACCAATCCCATTTACCTGCATGGATGGTGCTGATCTGTAAGCTGTCCTCGATAGCCGCGTGCGTCTGGACGATCTAATTCGCGCGAAGAAGCGGCATGCAAACGAGACAGGATCGTGCTAGCTGTCGGCGAGTCAAGCAGCGAATTAGCCTGCTAAGCGAACCCGCAGGACCGATCAATCCAAAGCGTGGCCGGAGTCAGGCTTTGGCAGCAGTGCCCGTCGCTGCGCCGGTGGATCTGGAGTTCTGCCACCCGGAGAGGGAGAATGGCTTGCCGTCGGCGATGGCGGCTAGGGCGCTGCGGCAGTAATCAACCAGGCTGCCGGGCAGCGCATTTAGGGAGGCCCAGCGCAGCTCGCTGCATTTGTGCGGTTCCCGGTTCTGCGGGACTCCGTCCCATCGCCGGACTGTGAAGAAGAAGGCGAGCCGGCCACCGCCGGATGAGTTGTGCATGACGTGCGCGAAGTCAATCGCGTCGGACGAGATGATGATGCCGGTTTCCTCGCGGGCCTCCCGGATGAGCGCGTCAATGAGTGACTCGCCTGCCTCTAGGTGGCCTGCCGGAAGGTGGTAGCAGCCGTCCGCGAAGCCGGTGTTCTCACGGCGGCCGAGCAGCACCTGGCCGTCATCGTCGAGGAGCACCAGATGCACGTCGCCCGTGACCTTGTAGCGACCGGAATCAGCCGCGCTGGGCTGCGCGTCGGTCATGGCGTTTCTCCGGTCTTGGGGGCAGCGTTGTCCGGTACTTGAGGGTTCCAGCTGAGCGGAGCCGTCAGCGACCGAGCGATCTTCTCGCCAATGACCGCGGTCGGCATGTTGGTATTGCCGGAAGTGACGGCCGGCATCAGCGACGCATCCGCTACATACAGGCCTTCGATCCCGTACACCCGGCCGTCGGCGTCGGCGACCGAATCCGGATCGCTGGCTGGCCCCATCTTGCAGCTCCCGGCCGGGTGGTAATAGTGCACCGCGGCGTGATCGAGGAACCGCCCGATTGCCTGTCTCCCCAGGACTTCCGGGCCCGGGCGCGTCTCCCGGCCCAGAAGCCTTCGCAGCTCCGGCGCCTGCGCCACGGCGCGCACGCGCTCGAGGCCCTCAGCGAGCCGTGCGCGGTCGTATCCACCGGAGTCACTGAGATAGCGGTGATCGATCACCAGCTGGTCATCAAGACCGGGACCGGTCAAGCGGACGCTGCCGCGCGACAGCGGCGTCAGGCACGCAACCCCCAAAGTCCAGAACCACTTCGAGGCGTCGACCCAGCTACGGCCACCGACCGGGTAAATATGCAGGTCGAACCCCTGCCGGCATCCGGCCGACGGGAACTTCGCGATCACCTGCTCGCGGGGTTCCCAGCCTGCTTCCACCTGATGGCGCTCCATCTTCCCGGTCAGGTCATCGCTGCCTTCGTAGCCGACCTCCACACACGGCTGGTCGTGCAGGTTACGTCCGACGCCGGGCAGGTCCAGGGTGGGCTTCACCCCGGCAGCGATCAGCTCGACGGCGGGTCCGATACCGGACCGGAGCAAGATCGCGGGGCTCCCGTAGGCGCCAGCACAGAGCACGACCCGCGACGCGCCGATTTCCGCCAGCCGCTGGCCATCCCGCACGGCCACGCCGGCAGCGCGGCCGCCGCGAACGAGCACCCGCTCGACAGGGGCATCACCGGCCACGATAAGCCGATCACGGACAGGGTCGACGTACCCGAACGCGCTGTTGACCCGGGTAACCCCGTCGATATTGACCGGGAAGGGGGCAACGCCGGCGTTCTGGTCGAGGTCGTTGAAGTCCTCCACCGCAGGGATCCCGTCCGCCACGATCGCATCCCGGCAGATGCGCTGGAACGGGGTCAGCTCATCCAGACCCACGCGCCGCACCCGCAGCTGTTCCCACGCCGAGGCGAACAGCGGCAAAAGCTCCCGCGCCGACCAGCCGGGGTTGCCCGCAGCCGCCCAGCCGTCGTAATCGAAGCGGCTCCCGAACACCACCGCGGCGGCATTGTGCGCCGAACAGCCGCCGACCACCCGCGCACGGTTGAAGTGGATCACCTGGCCGGCGAACTCGCCCGTATAGCCCCAATCGTGGGACCACAGCGCGGCGCTCGTCGCGTCGAGAAGATCATCCGGCCAGCGACCGCTATCGGCGGGCCCATAGTCCGGCCCGGCCTCCAGCAGCAGCGTGCGCCCCGAGTTACCCGCCGCCAGACGCCCGGCCACCACCGCACCCGCCGTCCCGGCACCGACAACGATCGTGTCCACTACGGCAGGGAAGCGGGTCGCGATACTCACGCAGACTCTCCTACACCATCACAGCTACTTGATCACAGTGCGCAGGATCGGATGCTTGCAGACGGCTTGGCTACTCCGAGGTTCCCTTATGACCAGCCTGCAGCGGGGCGAGGTGTTTGCCGTGCTGCTAGCCAGGACCCGCGCCTTTGAGGCTGCGGCAGATGGACTCTGGGTTGGCCGGGGGTGCCCGCTGGGTGGAGTTGCGGGCTCGGGCGGGCGCCAGCCGTAGTCCTGGGCTGCGACATCCCGCATGATGCTGATCGGGGAGGCCCGGTCGTCGCCAAAGTTGGGATCCTTTTGCTGGGCGAGGTAGCCAGCGCCCACGTTGAAGACGAAGCGGCCTCCAGAGCCAGGAGGGTGCGGACGGCGGCTGTGGTCACGGCCAATTTGTGGCTTTTCCGCGTCGCATGGTTACGGTCTCCGGCCAGATCCCGGATCGGGGGTCAACTGCTGGTTGACCTGCACTTTCCGGCCACGAGGTCGTCACCGTGCGGGGGACGGCCGCGCGGCCGGATAGCGGCACGCTAGTCAGGCGGTCGGTGCCAAGCCGACCGGCGCGTTCGCCTGGGCTGAGTGACCGGGGACCGACGGCGCACCCGCTGGACGGACGAACATGACGATAGCGGCGGCGGCCGCCCACAGCAGGGCGAGCAGCGAGGCTAGGAAGCCGATCGGAGCGGGTGTCAGCTGCAGGAGGCCGATGATCAGGGCAGACCAGGCGAGCGTGCGCGGGAGCGTGCGTGCGGTGATGCCTACTGCAGCTGCCGCGAACAGGAAGATCATCATGCCGCCGTTGCCGGCCAGCGAGAGTTCCGAGCCCATGATGTGCCAGGCCTGGAGCGCGGCGGGCGCTATGGCCCGGCTGCCGCCGATGGCGCCGAGGGTGGCGTAGGTGGTGGCCTCGGCCAGCGTGGCCGCCGTGATTACCGCGGTGCCGACGAGCGCCGCCCCGGCGAGCAGCGGGTGCACTGGCGCCTGCCGGATCTTCGCCCACATGGCGGCCCCGAACAAGGCGAAGAAGATGGCTGCCCAGGCCAGCAGCATCCCGCCGGCCAGCACCTGTGCGTGGTGGGTGGCGTAGAAGCTGGTGACTTTCACCAGCGGGGCATCGCTGGCCGGGTTGGGACCGATCGCCAGGTCGCTGGCGGCCGAGAACGCTAGGAAGGCGACGCCGCCCAGCGCGGCGGTCCGTGCAAGCCCGGCCGCCTTGACCCCTGCTGGACTTCCGTCAGGATTGGGTTGTGTGACTGGCTGATTCATTTCGCTCTCCTTTACCGTGTGTGTACCGAGCTTGACGCTAGGCGCCGGAAGTGGCCTGCGTCGTCGCCGAGCCGGGCGATTTTCGCATCGCCCGGCCGGCCGATCTGCGGTGGCCGCCGGGCCGGCCAAGTGGCCGATGACACGCGGCTGCGCGTGGTCTAGCGTTTCGGATGTGCACTTCGGACTGCGTGATCCGCAGCAGCGCGACTGGCTCGCCGCCTGGCTGTTGTTCGCCGTCTCCCAGCTGCAGATCTGGCTGGCCGGCGGGTCCGGCCAGCGGCCGCTGATCGGCGCGCTGTTCGCCACCGGCGTCTGCGCCACGGTCGCTTTCCGGCGGAAGTACCCCGCCACCGCGGGCATCGCCGCGCAGGGCCTCATGGCGGTGCAGCACGACATCTGGCCCGGCCTGCAGGCGGGCGGGTGGACGATCGCATGGTTCTGCGCCCTGTATGGCCTGGCCGTCTGGACGACACCGCGCAGGTTCGCCGCGGGCGCGGCATTCGTGGTACTTACTGACCTGCTGCCGCTGCCGCGTGACACCAGCACGCGGAATGCGGTCATCCCGTTCGCCGTCGGCACGGTGGTGGTCATGCTGCTCATCCGCCGGATCGTCGGCGACCGTGACCGCCGCGCCCAGCTGGCCGAGCGGGAGCGGGACGTCGCCGCGCGCGAGGCGGTCGTGGAGGAGCGGGCCAGGATCGCCCGCGAGCTGCACGACGCGATCGCGCACAACGTGTCGATGATGGTGCTCCAGGCCGGGGCCGAACGGCGCGTGCTCGGCACCGCAAGCTCGCCGACCCGCGAGGTGCTCCAGACGATTGAGCGGATCGGGCGCGGCGCGCTCACCGAGATGCGCCGGCTGGTCGGGATGCTGCGCGCCGACTCCCCCGACCTCCTCGCGCCGCAGCCGAAGCTCGCCGACCTGCCGACGCTGATGACCCAGGTACGCGAGGCTGGCCTGCCCGTCGACTTCCGGGTCGAGGGCGACGCCCGCGAGCTGGCACTCGGCATCGAGCTGTCGGCCTACCGGATCGTGCAGGAAGCGCTGACCAACGCGCTCAAGCATGCCGGCCAGGCACGCGCCGCCGTGCACCTGCGCTACCGGCCGGACTGCCTGGAACTGGAAATCGCCGACGACGGCGCCGGAACCCAGCCAGCCGTCCCCGGCGGTGGCCACGGCCTCGCCGGCATGCGCGAGCGGGTCACCCTCTACGGGGGCCAGTTCGACGCGGCCCGCCGTCCCAGCGGCGGCTTCGCCGTCCGCGTGCGACTGCCGCTGACATGACCACGCTGCTGATCGCCGATGACCAGGCGCTCGTCCGCGTCGGGCTGCGGAAGATCCTGGAAAGCGAGCCGGACACCACGGTCGTGGGCGAGGCTAGCGACGGGCAGGACGCCGTATCCGCAGCCCGACGGCTGCGGCCCGACGTCGTCCTCATGGACATCCGGATGCCGGTGCTGGACGGCATCGAGGCAACGCGGCGGATCGTCCGCGCCTTGCCAGCAACCCGGGTGCTGATCCTCACGACGTTCGGGCTTGACACCTACGTGTACGACGCACTGCGGGCCGGCGCGAGCGGCTTCATGCTCAAGGACGCGCCGCCCGAGGAGATCGCCGCTGCCGTCCGCATCGTGGCCGGCGGCGACGCGCTGCTCGCCCCGGCCGTCACCCGGGCGGTCATTGAAGAATTCGCCCGCCAGCCCACCGCAGCCACGCGAGAGCCGCCGCGAGCCGTCGGCGAGCTGACCCCGCGCGAACGTGAGGTACTCAGCCTGCTGATCCGCGGGCTGTCCAACCCTGAAATCTGCAGCCACCTGGTGATCAGCGAAGCCACCGCCAAAACCCACGTCGCCAGGATCCTGCAGAAACTCAGCCTTCGGGACCGCGTGCAGGCAGTGATCTACGCCTACGAAAGCGGCCTGGTCTCGCCCGGTTCATCCGCTGACCGACCCTACCCGCCGGGAGGCGTGCCGCACAGCTTACGATCTATCGGTCCGATCGCGGACTCGGGCGAGCTGCGCTGGCCCAGCACCGAGCAGCCGTATCGTCGCCTCAAGGGCAAGCCGGCGTCCAGGGCGGACGGTACGCATACTCCGCTATCGGGAAAGCGCCCGGCATCCGGAAGCGCCCCCGGCGGCCGGCGCACGGACGATAACGCAGCACGCAGCCCCGCCCGTTCGGTAGAAAGGGTCTGGCAGGCAGAGGGCGCGGGGCGGAATGGTCCCATGTACCCCGAGCCGGGAAGGTGCGGCGTGAGCTCCTGGACACCGCAGCGCGTGCTGGACGCGGCCGCCGCGATGGAATGGCGGCCCGACGGGGCCATCGAGATCGTCACCAACGACTACCGGCTGATCAAGTACCCGGACTGGGCGCTGGATCCCACCTTTCCCGCCGCCCAGGTCACCCGGTCACGGGCCGGGCGGCCCGCCGCCGAGGTCATCGACGAGGTGATGGCGAGGGTAGGCCGCTGGGGCCAGCCGGGCGTGGCCTGGTGGGTCTCGTCCGCCACCCGGCCGGAGGACACGGAGGCGGTCCTGCGCGGGCGCGGTGGCACCCGGATCGACGCGGTGAACTTCCTGGCCTGCGACATCGGCCGGGGCCTGCCCGAGCTGGACGTCCCGGCCGGCGTCGACGTCCGGCTGGTCGACGACGACGCGACGTTCCGCACGGCCGCCATGGTCACCGTGCGCGGCTGGGGCCGGGCCGAGCCGGCCGGGACCGACCTGGCCCGTGACCTGGCCGAAGCGCTCCAGGACCTGGCCAGCTGGTCCAGCTTCCGGGTGCTGGCCCTGATCGGCGGCGAGCCTGCGTGCACCGGGGGATGCACGCTGCGCGGCGAGCTCGCGCAGCTGTGGGGGGCGGTCACGCTCCGGCCGTTCCGCCATCGGGGCAGCTACCGGGCCGTGCTGGCCGAACGGCTCCGGCTGGCCCGCGAGCACGGTGCCGTCCTGGCCATCGTCAAGGGACGGGCGGGCACCTCGGGCCCGATCCTGCTCCGGGCCGGTTTCTCGGACTACGGCGAGGAACGCTGCTACTGGCTGCCCGTCCCGGCCTGAGAGATCCGGGCCTGACAGATCCGGGACTAACAGATCCGGACTGCAGATCCCGGATTGGCAGTTGTGCGCGGGCGGCGGGACATGCTCTTATGCAGCCATGACCGACCTGCGCCCCGAAGCCACCGATGTGGACGCCCTGACCGAGCTCGAGAGCCAGGTGCTCTGGCTGTCCACCGCGATCATCCACTACGCCAACCGGGTCCGGCCCAACCCCGGCGGCCTCAAGGTCGGCGGCCACCAGGCGTCGTCGGCGTCGATGGTCTCGATCATGACCTCGCTGTGGTTCCGGCACCTGCGGCAGCAGGACCGGGTCTCGGTCAAGCCGCACGCCTCGCCCGTGCTGCACGCCATCAATTACCTGCTGGGCGCGCTGGATGAGTCGTACCTGCCCACGCTGCGGGCTTATCGCGGGCTGCAGAGCTATCCGAGCCGGGTCAAGGATCCTGACCCGGTCGACTACTCCACTGGCTCGGTCGGCATCGGCGCGACCGCCCCGATCTGGGGTGCGGTCGCCCGCCGGTACCTGAGCAACAGGTTCCCGGCCAACGACGTCCCCGGCCGGCAGTACTCCCTGCTCGGTGACGCCGAGCTCGACGAGGGTGCCGTCTGGGAGGCGATCGTCGACCCGGCCGTGGCCGAACTCGGCGAGGTCGTGTGGGTCGTCGACGTCAACCGGCAGTCGCTGGACCGGGTGGTGCCGCTGATGGCCGCCGACCGGCTGCGGGGCATGTTCACCGCGGCGGGCTGGCAGGTCATCACGCTCAAGTACGGCCGCCTGCTCGAGGAGCTGTACGCCCGGCCGGGCGGGGAGGCGCTCCGGCACCGGATCGACGCCATGCCCAACCCCGAGTACCAGCGGCTGCTGCGCTGCGACCCGGCCGAACTCCGTGACCGGCTGCCCGGCGGCGACGGGGCGCTGGCCCGGCTGATCGCCGACCTGGACGACGCCACGCTCACCAAGGCCATCCGCAACCTGGCCGGGCATGACCTGGGCAGCCTCGATGCCGCGTACCAGGCCATCGACGACACCCGGCCCACGGTCATCCTGGCCTACACGATCAAGGGCTGGGGCCTGCCCGTCGAGGGCCATCCGCAGAACCACTCTGCCCTGCTGACCGACAAGCAGTTCACCGAGCTCGGGGCCCAGCTCGGCACCGATCCGGCCCAGCCCTGGTCCCGGCCCGCGCCGGACAGCCCGGCCGGCCAGCTCAGCCAGCAGGCGGCCCAGCGGCTGCGGCGTCCGGAGTCCCCGCACTACGCTCCGCCTGCGGTGCCCGCCGATCTCGGGCATACCCCGACCGGGGTGGCCACCACCCAGGCCGCCCTGGGCCGGGCCCTGCTGGACCTGAACCGGGCGGCGCCCGAGGCCGGCGGCCGGGTGGTGACGGTGAGCCCGGACGTCAGCTCGAGCACCAACCTGGGCGGCTGGGTGAACAAGGTCGGCGTGTGGTCACCCACCGAACGCCAGGACTGGTTCGCCGACGACGCCGAGACCATCCTGCACTGGCGGGAGAAGCCCACCGGCCAGCACATCGAGCTCGGCATCGCCGAGACGAACCTGGTCGGCCTCATCGGCGAGCTCGGCGCCACCTGGAGCCGCTGGGGCCAGCCGCTGTTCCCGATCGGGGTGCTGTACGACCCGTTCGTGGAGCGGGCGCTGGAACCCTGGTCGTTCGGCATCTACGCGGGCGGCCAGTCGATCCTGGTCGGCACGCCGTCGGGGGTCTCGCTGGCCCCTGAGGGCGGCGCGCACCAGTCCATCACCACGCCGTCCATCGGCATCGAGCAGCCCGGCTGCGTGACATATGAGCCGGCCTTCGCCACCGACACCCAGTGGTGCCTGCTGGCCAGCCTGGCCCGGCTCGGGCGCCCGGACGGCAGCTCGGCTTACCTGCGGCTGTCCACCCGGCCGGTCGACCAGAAGCTGGCCGCGATACCCACCGACCCGGCGGCCCGGGAACGGCGCCGCCGGCAGGTCGTGGCCGGCGCCTACCCGCTGCGCCGCGTGGACCCTGCCAACGCGGGCGGCGCTAAGGTCACGATCGCGGCCATGGGTGCGGTCATGACCGAGGCGCTGGCCGCCGCCGAACGTCT
>JBAPYC010000590.1:0-2319 GCA_049284535.1 Streptosporangiaceae bacterium | reverse complement strand
GCTGGCCGGTCCCGTTCGACCTGCCCGGCTACCACCCGGTCACCCGGCCGCACGCCCGCCAGGTGCGCGAGGCCGCCCGGCTGATCAGCGAGGCCCGCCGCCCGGTGCTCTACGTCGGCGGCGGCGTGATCAAGGCCCGCGCCTCCGCGCAGCTGCGCGAGCTGGCCGAGCTGACCGGCATCCCGGTGGTCACCACGCTGATGGCCCGGGGCGCGTTCCCCGACCGGCACCCGCAGCACATGGGCATGCCCGGCATGCACGGGACGGTCGCGGCCGTCGGCGCGCTGCAGCAGGCCGACCTGCTCCTCGCCCTGGGCACCCGGTTCGACGACCGGGTCACCGGCAAGCTCGACACGTTCGCTCCCGGTGCGCTGATCGTGCACGCGGACATCGACCCCGCCGAGATCTCCAAGAACCGCCGGGCCGACGTGCCCATCGTCGGCGACTGCCGCGAGGTCATCACGGACCTGATCGCCGCGGTGCGGGCCGACCGCGAGCAGGGCCGCCAGCCCGACCTCGGCGCCTGGCAGGCGCAGCTGGACAACCTGCGGACCACCTACCCGCTCGGCTACGACCAGCCGGGCGACGGCACGCTGGCCCCGCAGTACGTGATCGAGCGGATCGGCAAGATCGCGGGCCCGGAGGCGCTGTACGTGGCCGGGGTCGGCCAGCACCAGATGTGGGCGGCCCAGTTCATCGACTACGAGAACCCGGGCACCTGGATCAACTCCGGCGGCCTGGGCACCATGGGCTTCTCCGTCCCGGCCGCCATGGGCGCCAAGGTCGGCCGCCCGGACGCCACCGTGTGGGCCATCGACGGCGACGGCTGCTTCCAGATGACCAACCAGGAGCTGGCCACCTGCGCCCTGGAGGGCATCGGTGTCAAGGTGGCCATCATCAACAACGGCAGCCTGGGCATGGTCCGGCAGTGGCAGACCCTGTTCTACAACGAGCGGTACTCCAACACCGACCTGCACCCGGAGGTGGAGCACCGGACCAAGCTGCCCGGCACCCGCATCCCGGACTTCGTCAAGCTGGCCGAGGCGTACGGCTGCGAGGGCATCCGCTGTGAGGACACCGCGGACGTGGACAAGGTGATCGAGCAGGCCATGGCCATCAACGACCGCCCGGTCGTGGTGGACTTCATCGTCCACCGGGACGCCATGGTCTGGCCCATGGTCGCGGCCGGCACGTCCAACAACGACATCAAGTTCGCGCGCGGCCTGGCGCCCGACTGGGGAGGAGACTCCGAATGACCCGCCACACGCTCTCGGTGCTGGTCGAGAACAAGCCAGGGGTGCTGGTCCGGATCGCCGGGCTGTTCTCCCGCCGCAACTTCAACATCGACTCGCTCGCGGTCGGGCCCACCGAGCACGACGAGATCTCCCGCATCACCATCGTGGTCAACTGCGATGAGCGCCCGCTGGAGCAGGTCACCAAGCAGCTGAACAAGCTGATCAACGTGCTGAAGATCGTGGAGCTCGAGCCGGGCGCCACGGTCCAGCGCGAGCTGATCCTGATCAAGGTCCGGGCCGACGCCGAAAGCCGGTCCCGGGTGCTCGAGACCGTCAACCTGTTCCGGGCCAAGGTGGTGGACGTCGCTCTGGACGTCATCACGGTGGAGGCGACCGGCAACCGGGAGAAGCTCGACGCGCTGATCAAGGTGCTCGAGCCGTTCGGGATCAAGGAGCTGGTCCAGTCCGGGATGGTCGCCATCGGGCGCGGCGGCCGCTCCATCACCGACCGCGCGCTGCGCCCGGTGGAACGCAGCGCCTAAGTGTTGTCATCTCACAATCAAGAAAGGCCCAGGTAAGTGGCTGAGATTTTCTACGACGACAGCGCCGACCTGTCCGTCATCCAGCGCCGGCACGTCGCGGTCCTCGGGTACTGCAGCCAGGGGCACGCGCACGCGCTCTCGCTCCGCGATTCCGGCGTGGACGTGCGGGTCGGGCTGCCCGAGGGCTCCAAGAGCCGGGACAAGGCCGTCAACGACGGCCTGCGCGTAGTGACGCCGAACGAGGCGTGCGAGGAAGCGGACCTGATTATGGTCCTGATCCCGGACCACCTGCAGCGGCAGCTGTACGCGGAGGCCATCGCGCCGTCGCTGGTGGAAGGCGACGCGCTGTTCTTCGCCCACGGCCTCAACATCCGCTACGACCTCATCGCGCCGCCCGAGGGCGTCGACGTGTGCATGGTCGCGCCGAAGGCCCCCGGCCACCTGGTGCGGCGCCAGTTCTCGCAGGGCCGCGGCACGCCGGTGCTGGTCTGCGTCGAGCGCGACGCCACCGGCAACGCCTGGCCGCTCACCCTGTCCTACGC
>JBAPYC010000589.1:0-1638 GCA_049284535.1 Streptosporangiaceae bacterium | reverse complement strand
GCTACCAGCTGGCGGCGGGGGCGGCGCTGCCGCCGCTGGTGGTGGACGACGAGGAGGCGGTCGCCCTGGCCCTCGGCCTCCAGCTGGCCGCGCAGGGCGCGGTCGAGGGCATCTCGGAGGCGTCGGTGCGGGCGCTGGCCAAGGTGGTGCAGGTGATGCCGCCGCGGCTGCGGCGCCGGGTGCAGGCGCTGGGGGCGATGACCGAGCCGGCCAGCTGGGAGGGGGCGGGCCGGGACAGTGTGGACCCGGGCGTGCTCACGGCCGTCGCGCTGGCCTGCCGGGATACCGAACGGATCCGGTTCTCCTATACCGCTGCGACCGGAGAGCAGACCCGGCGGCATGCCGAGCCGCACCGGCTGGTCCTGCTCGGGCATCGCTGGTACCTGGTCGGCTACGACCTGGGCCGTCAGGACTGGCGCAGCTACCGGCTGGACCGTCTCGGCGAGCCGCGCGGCACCGGAGCCAGGTTCCGGCCGCGCGAGCTGCCCGCCGACGGCGCCGCGGCCTTCGTCCGGGCCGGGATCACCACCGCCCGGGCCGGTTACCACGTGGAGGTCCTGGTGGACGCCCCGGCCGGCCCGGTCCGGGAACGGATCGGCCGCTGGGTCACGGTGACCGAGACCGGCGCGGACCGGTGCCAGGTAACCATGACCACCGACACGCTGGACTGGGCCGTCATGGGGCTGGGCGTGATGGGAGCGGAGTTCCGGGTGATCGGGCCGCCTGAGCTGCGCGACCAGGTGCGGGACTGGGGGCGCCGGTTCGGCCGGGCCAGTGATGCGACGCTCAGGACTTGATGGCTACGCTGGCGGTCAGGTAGCGGTGGTCGCTGCCGAACCCCGGCCCGGAGGCGATCTGGGTGACGGCCAGGTCTGACCCGGTCAGCACGTGGTCGATCCGGACGAAGGGCGGCAGGACGGCACCGTTCGGCCAGGTCATGTCCAGCACCTTGCCCCGCGCCGCGGCCCCGTCGGTCAGCCCGTCGTGCAACAGGGCGGAGAACCCGCGATTATTCCAGGTGGAGTTGAAGTCCCCGACCATCAGCATGGTGCTGTCACCGCTGGCGCGCACGGACTGGCCAATGTCCGCCAGCGCCGTCTTGTATTCGTGCCAGTAGGAGGGGAACGGGGCCAGCGGGTGCACCACGCGCAGGGCAACCGGGCCGGCCGGCGTCGACAGGGTGGCCTCCACCATGTACTGCATGTACTGCATGGACGTGTCGTTGTAACCCGTGTTCTTGATCTGGCAGTTGGTCAGGCGCAGCTTGGAGGCGACCAGGAAGCCGGTGGCGCCGGGGGTCGGCGACGTGCACTGGTAGGGGTAATCCGCCAGCACGCCGGATTTCTTCATGCTCCACAGCGCCTGCGGCGTGAATTCCTCGAGGGTGATCAGGTCGGGGCGCTGCCGCTCGATGGCCTGCAGGTAGCCGTCGTTGAAGATCTGGCTCTGGTCGATGTTCGCGTCGAATACGCGCACCACCGGGGCGTGCCCGGCCCAGGCCGGCACGGGAGCGGCGGCGGACAGCTCCGGCACGACAAACGCCAGCTGGGCCGCTACGACGACGGCCGCGGCCGCCGCCAGCCACCAGTGCCGCGCGATGAGCGCGCCAGCGGCCACCACCCAGGCCGGCAGGTAGAT
>JBAPYC010000588.1:0-3243 GCA_049284535.1 Streptosporangiaceae bacterium | reverse complement strand
CCACTGGGCGCGGCGGTGGCGCTCGGCGCCGCGGTCGCGCCGCCCGACCCCGTCGCGGCGCTGGCGGTCGGGCGGAGGGTGGGATTGCCGGCCCGGCTGTCCACGCTCATCGAGGGCGAGGGGCTGCTCAACGACGCCACCGCGCTGACCATCTACGCCGTGGCCATCGACGCCGCCGTGGGCGGCGACTTCTCCTTCGGCCACGCGGCGGGCCTGTTCGCGCTGGAGGTGGCGGGCGGCCTGGTCGTCGGTATCGCGGTGGCGTGGCTGGTCCGGCTGTCGCGGCGGGTGCTTTCCGACCCGCTGTCGGTCAACGCCGTCTCGCTGGCCACGCCGTTCGCGGCTTTCGCCGCGGGCACGGCCGCCCACGTCTCCGGCGTGCTGGCGGTGGTGGTCGCGGGGCTGATCATCGGGCACCAGAACCCGCGGCTGCAGACCGGGGCGAGCCGGCTCCAGGCCGGGGCGGTCTGGGAGCTGGTGAACTTCCTGCTGGAAGGGTTCGTCTTCCTGCTGATCGGGGAGCAGCTTCCGGTCGTGCTCCGGGGTCTGGACACCTACCCCACGGGCACCATCGCCGCGGCCGCCGCCATCACTGTCGGCGTCGTCCTGGTGCTGCGGCCGGCCTGGCTGGTGCTGACCCAGCACGTGCCCCGCTGGCTGCACTCCCGGCTGGG
The DNA here is from genome assembly GCA_049284535.1 of Streptosporangiaceae bacterium. Classification (GTDB taxonomy): domain Bacteria; phylum Actinomycetota; class Actinomycetes; order Streptosporangiales; family Streptosporangiaceae; genus Palsa-504. The sequence continues at coordinate 2,569 of JBAPYC010000588.1, read as the reverse complement.
CGGCGAGGACGGCGACGGAGCCGAAGACGCCGGTTCCGGCGACACCGGTTCCAGCGACGCTGCTTCCCGCGACGCTGCTTCCCGCGACACTAGTTCCCGCGACACTGGGCGGCCGCTGTCAGGCGCCGAGATCACGGCGCTGAGCTGGGCGGGCAGCCGCGGTGTGATCACGCTCGCGGCCGCGTTCGCGATCCCGGTCAGCACCCACGCCGGACGCGGATTCCCCGACCGGGACCTGCTGCTGTTCCTGGCCTACCTGGTCGTGCTGGTGACCCTGGTGGGACAGGGAGGAACACTGGGGCCGCTGCTGCGCAGGCTCAGACTGGGCGCGAACCAGGTGGATCTGGCCCGGCTGCGCAACGAGGCCCGGACCGCGGCCGTCCAGGCCGCGCTGGGCCGACTGGACCAGATGGCGAGCGAGTCCGGGACCGAGGGCGAGCTGCCGGAGCCGGTGGTGAGCGAGATGCGCCGCAGCCTGACGGCGCGGCTCAACCGGTACTCCAGGCGCCTGGAGTACCTCGAGGACAACCCGGAGACACTCCGGGCGCCGGGATACGAGGCGGCGGTCCGCGCCCGCCGGGCCCTGATCGGCGCGCAGCACGAGGAGCTGCTGCGCTGGCGTGACGCCGGGCGCCTGCCGGACGACAGCCTGCGCGTCCTGCAGCGCGAACTTGACCACGAGGAGCGGACGCTGCCGCTCCCAGACGGCTGACCTGAGGGAAACCCCACCCCCAAGACGGGTGCTGACCGCGTTCCCGCGGCCGGGCTGCCTCCGTAGCGTGAGCTGCAGGTAATGCCCGTAAGGCAAGCACTATTGGAGGGTTTGACATGATCGAGGCACGTGGCCTGGTCAAGCGCTACGGCCCCACGACCGCCGTAGACAATCTCAGCTTTGACGTCCGGCCCGGTACGGTAACGGGGTTCCTCGGCCCGAACGGCGCGGGCAAGTCCACCACCATGCGGATGATCATCGGCCTGGACCGGCCGGACGCGGGCCTGGTCAAGGTCGGCGGGAAGAGCTACCGCGACCTGCGCAGCCCTCTGCGGGAGGTCGGGGCGCTGCTTGAGGCCAAGGCCTTTCACCCGGGGCGGACCGCCCGGGCCCACTTGACCGCGCTGGCGGCGAGCAACTCGATCCCGAAGCGGCGGGTCGATGACGTGCTGGGGATCACCGGCCTGGAAAGGGCCGCCGGCCGGCGCGCCGGCAAGTTCTCGCTGGGGATGGCCCAGCGGCTGGGCATCGCCGCCGCGCTGCTGGGCGACCCGGCGGTGCTGCTGCTCGACGAGCCGGTCAACGGGCTGGACCCAGACGGCATCCGCTGGATCCGCAACCTGCTGAAGAACCTGGCCGCCGACGGCCGCACCGTGCTGGTCTCCAGCCACCTGATCAGCGAGGTGGCACAGACCGCCGACCGGCTGATCGTGGTCGGCCGGGGGCGGCTGCTGGCGCAGACCACGGTGGCCGAGCTGTCCGCCCGCGGGAAATCCCTCGAAGAGGCGTTCTTCTCCCTGACCGAGGGCAGCGCCGAGTACTCCGCCAGCAACCTGTCGTACCAGGGGAGCCCGTCATGAGCACCGCCACCCTCAACCGCGCCGGGGCCCGCGCCGCGGGCCGCAGCTACGGCTTCGGCTCCACCGCGATGATGGAGTGGCTGAAGCTGCGCAGCGTCCGCTCGACGCCGGCGATCCTGCTTATCTTCTCGGCCGGGATGATCGGCCTGTCGATCCTGGTGCTGAAGAACGAGGACTACGGCTCGATGTCGGCCGCCGACCGGGCTACCTTTGACCCGACCAACGACGGCTTCACCGGGCTGATCGTGGGCCAGCTGGCCTTCGGCGTCCTGGGCGTGCTGGCCATCACCAGCGAGTTCGCCTCCGGGATGATCCGCTCGACCCTGGCGGCAGTGCCGCGCCGCCCGATGCTGCTGGCGGCCAAGGCGGTGGTGGCCGGGACGGTCATGCTGGTAGCGGGGGAGATCCTGGCCTTCCTCACATTCGTGGTCGGCCAGGCGGCGCTCGGGTCCTCCGCTCCGCACGCCGCCCTCGGGCAGCCCGGCGTGCTGCGGGCCGTGCTGATGGCCGGCGCCTTCCCGGCCCTGATCGGCCTCATCGGCCTGGGCCTGGGCGCCATCATCAGGAACACCGCGGCCGCCATCTCGGCTCTGGCCGGCATCATCTTCGTGATCCCGCTAGTCCTGGTCCCGCTCGGAGACCACCTCCACCACGCGATAGGCAAGTTCATGCCGCTCATCATGGCGTCGAACTCGCTGGTCGCGGTCAAGCCGGTACCGGACAGCCTGGCGCCGGGCGTCGCGTTCGGCCTGCTGTGCCTGTACGCGGTGGCCGCACTCGGGATCGGCGGCTGGCTGCTGGCCCGCCGGGATGCCTGAGCGCCGGGCAGCGGCGGGGACAATAAGGTCTATGGACGGCAGCATCCAGCGGGTGGCGGGCATCATCTTTGGTGCCCCGTTCACCCGCCGGAACTGCCGTGAGCTGCTGTACTGCGCGGCCGGCGGCCTGGCCGGGCTGCTGGGCTTCTACGTCACCGTGATCCTGCTGGTCTCCGGGC
>JBAPYC010000587.1:0-7707 GCA_049284535.1 Streptosporangiaceae bacterium | reverse complement strand
GGCAGGCAGAACTCGACGTACCTGATGTAGTAGACCGGCTTGACGTATGACGCCGCGATAAGCAGGGCGGGCGGTACCACCAGCCACGGCAGCGCGACCGCGACCGGGTTCAGCGGCCGCCAGTTGTCCGCCAGGCAGGCGGCGACGATACCCGCCGCCACGATCAGGGCGAACGGGACGACGAGCGAGTGCGTGCCGGCCAGCGTGTCCAGCAGCCGCTGGACGGCCTTGCCGTTGGGCCGCGACAGCCAGGCGATCTGCTCCTGCTGGCCGGCCATGACGACCAGCAGCGGGATCAGCGCGAGCACGGCGGCGGCCGAGACGGCCAGCCAGCGCAGCGGCACGGGCCCGGCCCACCGGCCACGCCCAGGGTGAGCCCGCCAGCGAGCACCCCGCCAGCTAGCCCCCCGCCAGCCAACACTGAGCAGCGTCACGGCATGGGCGGCCAGCAGCAGCAACCCGAACAGGTTGAACAGCCCGGTAAGGGCGACCGCGACGCCGTATGCCGACCACCAGCGCCACCGGCCGTCTGGGCAGGCACGCAGCAGCAGGTAGGTGGCGATGGTGGCGAACATCGTCTCGATCGCGTACGACCGGGCCATCTGGGCGTAGAACGTCATGTACGGCGCGATGGCGAACAGCAGGCCGGAAAGCAGGCCGGTCAGCGCGGGGACATCCATACGGTCGGCCCAGCCGGACGCGGGCGGTTCCCCAGCCTCCGAGCCAGCCTGCGAACCGTCCGGGCCGATGCGGGGCTCCTGGGCCATGGCCGCGGCCCGGTGGCCTACGGCCGCGGTGAACGCGGTCGCGATAACCATGGCGATCAGCGAGGGGACGCGCAGCGCCGTGGTCGAGGTGCCGATGACCGGCGTGATCGCATACATCAGCACGTAGTAGGCGCCGTGTACCGCGTCCTGGTGCGCCAGCATGGCGAAGAGCTGGCCGAGCGAGCGGCCGATGGCGTCCTTGGTGTATGCCTCGTCCCGCCACAGCGACGGCGAGCCGAGTCGGTATCCGCCCACCACCAGCGAAACGGCCGCCGGAACAGCGCTGACCAGCAGGTTGCGTCGGCGCACCGCACTGGGGGTCCGCAGCGGCCGCCCAGCCGACGGCGCGGCCGGCGGCGCGGATGCGGCATCGGACGGCTGGGCAGGCGCTGGCCCGGGCGCGAGAGTCACGGGCGGGTTCTCGGACCCAGGATCCGTCTCCGCCACGAGTTCCCCTTCCGGCGTCGGCTCCAGGCCAGGCGACATGCTGGCTCCCTAGGCTATCGAAGCTCGTCACCCGGATCAGCGTGCGTTAAATTCGCGTTTGCCTCGGCGATACAACGCAGAAGCCACCGCGAGCGGTTCCTGTGGCCCGGCGTTTCCCGGCGGCCCGGCTTCATGATCGCGAAGCCTGTTAGGCCGTCGTTTTTCGGGGTAAAAGGCTTCGCGATCATGGGAAACTCCCCCGGAATCGCGATCGGGGCACGGACCGGGCACCTCAACTGGCTCAGCGGTTGCACCAGCATCTTCGGCGACGCTGCGCCTGTGGTGGCGGCCGCCGGAACGCTGTGAATGCCGCATACACAGGGTTGCGACGCGCTGAGACCCGGGTTTCAGTGCGTTCCGAGGGGTCAGGGGGCACGGGCTAGCAGGCGCAAGGGCGGAGACGCGCGGTCAGGCGGGACGCGCGGGGCGATCGCGGCCAGTGGGACGCGCGATCAGGCGGGACGCAAGGGGGCGGCACGGCCAGTGGGACGCGCGCGGTCAGGCGGGACGCTCGGGGACGGATGCGGTCGGGTGCTGGTGGCGAGTGCGGTCAGGCGGGGAAGAGGCGGTCGCAGACGCGGGCGCCGGCTTTGCCGTCGTCCAGGGAGGCGAACCGGGCCGCGAACGTCTGGTAGGGGTCGCGGTAACGGGCCGCTACGGTGTCGAGGTCGCGCAGGGCCTCGGCCACCTCGGCCGTGGTGGACAGCAGCGGGCCGGGTGCCTCGGCCTCGAAATCGAAGTAGAAACCACGCAGGTTGTCCCGGTACTCGGCCAGGTCGTAGGTGTAGAACAGCATCGGCCGGCCGGTCACCGCGAAATCGAACATGGCCGAGGAGTAGTCCGTGAGCAGGACGTCGGCGACCAGGAAGAGCTCGGTGATGTCGGGGTAGGCGGTGACATTGAGGGCGAAACCAGGCCGCATGCCGGCCGGGACGTCGTCGGCCATGTGGTGGTGACCGCGGATCAGGAAGACATAGTCGTCGCCGAGCTCGCGCCAGGCCCGCTCGAGGTCCAGGCGCATGTCGAACCGGTACCGGCGGCCGTTGGCGTACACCTGGTTGTCCCGCCAGGTGGGCGCGTAGAGCACGACACGCTTGCCTGGCGGCAGCCCGAGCCGGTCCCGCACCCGGGCCGCCATCTCGGCCGTGTCGGCCCGGCTGAGCAGGTCGTTGCGCGGGTAGCCGTACTCGCAGATCTCGCCGTCATAGCGGAACGCGCGGCGCATGACCGGGGTGCTGAACGGGTTCGGCGACAGCAGCAGATCCCACTGGGCTATGTCCTTGGCCAGGTGGTCGAAGTAGGCGGTACCGCTGATGAACTGCGGGTCGGAGATGTCGAAGCCGATCTTCTTCAGCGGGGTGCCGTGCCAGGTCTGCAGGTAGACCTGGCCGTCCCGCTTGCGGAACGGGGCCTGCATGTCGTCGTTGGAGATCAGGTACTTCGACCGGGCCAGGGCCTCGTAGTACTCCTGCGTGCCGCGCAGCACCGGCGTACCGCCATCTGGGACCGGGACGGACCAGTCGGTCACCGCCCACAGGTGCTCACGGTCGTCTCCGCGGCGGCGCAGCTCCTCGGCGATACCGAGCGGGTTGTCCCCGCACTGCTTGCCCTTCCAGCTGATGAACAGGACCGCGTCCCGGATCGGGGCGGTGCGGAGCATGGCCGGGTAGAAGCCGCGGCGCAACGACCGCTGGCCGAAGTTGCCCTGCTCCACCCGGCGCAGCTGCGGTTCGGCCGTGATCAGCGGCTGGTCATGCCCGGTGACCATCAGGCGGTACCACTTGCGGCCAGCCTGGACCCGCTGGCCGGTGACGTCGGCCAGCCGGTCCACGTCGTAGGCGAGCTCGGCCAGGGCCTCGGTGCCGGTGCCGGCCGGGCGCACGTACAAGTTCCACTCGCCGTCCCGCAGCGGGATGGCCGATCCGAAGAACGGCATCCGGTCCAGGTCGGCCTCGATCCGGAAGCGCTCGCCCTCGACGGTGAACCCGATCACGTGGGAGTCGGCGGAGCCGATCCGGCGCAGCACGGTCTCGTACCGGGTACCGGGGTCGCCCGCCGGGCCGAGGAAGCTGCCCCGCAGCACCAGACGGCCACCGGTCTGCCATTCGTGCTCGTCGATCACCGGACGCGGGGTGCGCTCTGATATCACAAGGTCACCGTAGCGGCTCGGGCCGGCCACGGCCTCCCGGCTGCCGAACCTGTGCCGGCTCTGCGGCCGGCCGTCGGGCCACGCCACCCGGACCCGGGGGCGCCCGGGCGGCTTGAGGTAGACGTCCCAGGCCATGCCGTCACCGCTGGCCACGCCGTGGGTGCGATCGACCACGTCGGACGCGCCGGCCAGCTCGCCCAGGGGAACGCGGGCGCGGAACCGGGGCGGGCCGCCGGGTGACGGCACGGCGGTGGCGGGGAAGGATCGGCTGGCCGCGCCGCGGTTGCGGACCAGGACCAGTTCGGCCGGGGCCGGTGTTGGGGTTGAGGTTGTGGCTAGGGCTGGTGTTGCGGCTGGGGCCTGGGTGGCCGACGCGGGAGTGGTTACAGGTGCTGCACCAGGGAGCTCGACCTCGAGGTCGATGGCGCGGGACCCGGCGTCCTGCCAGTCCTGGCCGGTCAGTACCGCGCCAAGGCGCCAGCTGGCGACGTCCAGGCCGAGGCCGGCCCAGCGGGCGCCGAAGCGCAGACCCGGGGATATCTCGCGAGGCGCGGGCCGCTCGGCCGGGCCCGGCACCGGGGTGTGCACGCGGGCCGGGCGCCAGGCGCCGTGGCCGCGCACAAGCATGTAGCACTGCCAGGTCCCGGGGCCGTGCAGGCGCCGCGGGCTGACCGCGAACCGGAAGCCCGACCAGTCGTAGTTGTACCGCTCCTGCTCGGACAGGGCGGTGGCCTCGGGATTGAACAGGGAGCGCGCCCGGCGGACCACGGGCAGCCGCCGGCCGGGCGGACGCAGGACCACGATCTTGGTGGTGTTCCGGCGCCGGGACACGTCGATCGAGGGCACGTTGGCCCGGCCGGTGACCACCAGCCGGCCGGCGTCCCAGCCGATGTCGTCGACCTGCATGTACGGGTCCAGGTCGCGCCAGTGCGGCCGGAATACCCCGGCCGGCACCGGCACCGGGGAGTTCGTGCGGAACGGCAGGTCGGCCCGGAGCCGTCCCCAGCGCCGGACGATGGGGACCTGGCGCACCGGCTGCTCCATCATCCACGCGGCCAGCTCGGCGAGCTGGGGCGTGGCCCGGATGCGGACCAGGTGGTAGGCCAGCTTGTGGGTGGCGGGCAGGCTGCGCAGTACCCGGCGGCTGACGTGGTCCAGGTAGGCGTTCACCAGCGTGGTGAACTCGGCCCGGTAGGCCTCGGTCACCTTGTGCAGGTCCTGGACGTACAGCCACAGGTCGTTCTTGAGCGCCTTGCGCTGGTGGGCCCGCAGCAGCGCGGCGGTGGAATGGGCCGCGATGAACGCATCGATGTCGTCCATGGCGGTCATCCGGTCCCGCAGGTTGGCGATGGCGCCGCGGTTCTGGGTGATGGACAGGCCGCCCCGGGCCCGCTCGCGCCAGTAGTAGACGATGTCCGGTATCACGTCGACGGCCCGGGCCAGCACGTGCGCCTTGGTCATCAGGCGCAGGTCCTCCCAGACCACGCCCTCTGGGAAGGACAGCTGGTGGGAGTCCCAGAAGGACCTGCGGAACAGCTTGTTCCACACCGACACGTCGTACAGCAGCCGCGGCGTCCTGGTCACGTGCGTGCCGGTCTGGCGGCCCTTGATAGCCAGCGAATGCAGCGCGGACGGGTTGATCCCCTTGGGGCCGATGCGGTCCACCGCGCCGCTGACAAAGTCCGACCCGGACCGCTCCAGCGTGTGCAGCAGCAGCTCGTAGGCGTTGGCGGGCAGGATGTCGTCGCCGTCGACGAAGGCCAGGAACTCGCCACGAGCTCGTTCGATCCCCCGGTTGCGCGCGCCGCCCGGCCCGCCGTGCTCGGCCTGGACCAGGATGAACCGGGAATCGACGGCCGCCTGGGCCCGGGCGATGTCAACGCTGCCGTCGGTGGAGGCGTCGTCGACCATGATCACTTCCAGGTCGGGATACGTCTGGGCAGCGATCGAGCCGAGGGTGTCGGCCAGGTCGTCTTCGTTGTTGAAGAACGCCACTACGACGCTGATCCTGGGGGTGGTCACGGCTTGGTTCCCTGTGTCATAGCTAGCTGGGTGTCGTGGTCAGGCGGCCGGGGCTTCCCAGCCGAGAGCCACTGGGTCGTACACGCGCTCCACGTAAATCTGGTGCCAGAGCGAGAACACGACCAGCAGCCACACCTGCCTCCAGGTCACCGCGGGATCGTCGGCCCGGAAGCGATGCAGGATGTCCAGCGCGGCGTTCTTGTCCAGCCACTGCCCGGTCTGCGCCGAGCGGACAACCTGCTCGGCGAAACCATACATGCCGCCGCGCAGCCAGGGGCCCAGTGGCACGGGAAAACCCAGCTTGGGGCGTTCGGCCGCGGCCTGCGGCAGCAGCTCGGTGATGGCCTCGCGGAGCGCGAACTTGGTGGTTCCCGCGGCGGTCTTCTCGACCCGGGCCAGCCGGGCCGCCACCGCCAGCACCTCACGATCCAGGAACGGCGTGCGCAGCTCCAGGCCGTGCGCCATCGACATCCGGTCCGCCTTGACCAGGATGTCGCCCGGCAGCCAGGTGTTGACGTCGACCAGCTGCATCGTGGCCACGTCGTCCAGCCCGGCGTCGGCCGCCTGCCGGTAGACCGGGTCGGTCACGTCGAACTCGCTGCCGGAGGCCCGGCGGACCAGGGCCCGCGCCTCGTCGGCGTGGTACACGTACGCGTTGCCGATGTACCGCCGCTGCAAGGGGGTCGAGGTCCGGTTGAGCAGGCCCTTGCCCCGGGCGCCGGCCGGCAGCTCGGAGGCGACCCGGCCGAGCGTGGAGCGGCCCCAGCCGGGCAGCGCCCGGCCCGCCCGGACCACGCCGGGCTGGTAGTAGACGCCGTAGCCGCCGAAGAGCTCGTCCGCGCCCTCGCCGGACAGCACCACCTTGACGTGCTTGCGTGCCTCCCGGGCGGCGAACCACAGCGGGACCGCGGCCGCGTCCGCCATCGGGTCGTCCAGGTGCCAGACGATCTGCGGCAGCCGGGCCAGGAACTCATCCGGGCTGATCACGTACGGGATCGACTTCACCCCGAGCGCCTCGGCGGTGGCCGCCGCGTCCTCGATCTCGCTGTACCCCCGGTGCTCAAACCCGACGGTAAAGGTCGCCAGGCCGGGCGCGATCTCGGCCGCGAGCGCGCACAGCGTGGCCGAGTCCACCCCGCCGGACAGGAACGCGCCGGCCGGAACGTCGCTGCGCAGGTGCACGGCGACTGAGTCGCGCAATGCGGTCAGGATCTTCTCCGGCGAGCTGGACGACGGCGACCGGGCCGGCTTGAGCTCCGGGCGCCAGTACCGGAATACGTCCACCCGGCCGCCCGGCCGGGCGATCAGCACGTGCCCGGGCGGCAGGGACCTGGCCGGCGGCACCAGCGTGGCCGGCGCGGGCACGTACTGGAACGACAGGTACCGGCGCAGTGCGTCCGGGTCGATCGCGGTCACCTCGCCCGCGTCGGCCAGGGCCTTGCGCTCGGAGGCGAACCGCAGCTGCGGCCCGGGCCGGGGCTGGCCGCCCGCGGTCAGCGAGTAGAAGAACGGCTTGATGCCGAACGGGTCCCGGGCGCAGAACAGCTCACGGTTGCGCCGGTCCCAGATGGCGAACGCGTACATGCCGCGCAGCTGGCGGACCACGTCCTTGCCGAGCCAGGCGTACATCTCCAGCAGCACCTCGGCCGAGGACCGGGTGCGCAGCCGGACCCCGCGGTCGGCCAGCCGCCGGGCCAGCTCGACGTAGTTGTAGATCTCGCCGTCGAAGACCATCACGAACCGGCCGTCGCCGGAGTGCATGGGCTGGCGGCCGCCCGCGGTGGTGTCGATGACGGCCAGCCGCCGGAAGCCCAGCGCCAGGTCGCGGTCGGCGAAGAAGTCCTCGTCGTCGGGTCCCCGGTGGGCCAGGCGCATGGCGGCACGGCCCACCCACTGGGGGTCGGGTCCTGCTCCGTCTGCCAGGGCCAGGCAGCCGGCGATTCCGCACATACGTGCCGCCAAAGGGGTCGGGGCACCTGCATGGTGCCCCGACCAGCCTACTTGGGCTGGAACCTGATCCCGCCGTCGAAGCGGACGACCTCGCCGTTCATGTAGTCGTTCTCGATCAGCAGCCGGACCAGGTGACCGAATTCATCTGGCCGGCCCATCCGCTTGGGGAACACTACCGGTGCCACCAGCTTGGCCTTGAACTCCTCGGCGTTCGGGGAGGAGCCGTAGATGGGGGTGTCGATGATGCCCGGGCAGATGGTGTTGACCCGGACCCCGACCGCGGACAGGTCCCGCGCGGCCGGCAGGGTCATGCCGATGATGCCGCCCTTGGAC
>JBAPYC010000586.1:0-24158 GCA_049284535.1 Streptosporangiaceae bacterium | reverse complement strand
GCTGTCCGGCCTGCCGCCGGCGCCGCCGATCCCGGAGGCGGATCCCGGCCCACGGCTCGGTGCTCCGGCGCCCGCGCCGCTTGGCCTGCCCGAGCGCGGGCTGTCAGATCACGGGCTGTCAGATCATGGGCTGCCCGACCGCGGGATGTCTGAGCGCGGTCTGGCTGACCACGGGCAGCACGAGCCGGGCCTGCAGGATCCGGCCCGAAGCGGAGCGCCCGGCATGCTCCCTTCCGCGCCCCGGCTGGGCGCCGGCACCCGGCTGAATTCCAAGTACACCTTCGAGACGTTCGTGATCGGGTCCAGCAACCGGTTCGCCCACGCGGCCGCGGTCGCGGTGGCCGAGGCACCCGCCAAGGCCTACAACCCGTTGTTCGTCTACGGCGACTCGGGTCTGGGCAAGACCCACCTGCTGCACGCCATCGGGCACTACGCCCAGACCCTCTACTCCGGGCTGAAGGTCAGGTACGTCAGCTCGGAGGAGTTCACCAACGACTTCATCAACATGATCCGGGACGGCAAGCAGGACGGTTTCCGGCGCCGGTACCGCGACGTCGACGTGCTCCTGGTCGATGACATCCAGTTCCTGGAGAACAAGGAAGGTACTCAGGAGGAGTTCTTCCACACCTTCAACACTTTGCACAACGCCAGCAAGCAGATCGTCATCTCCAGCGACCGCGCTCCCAAGCGGCTGGTCACGCTCGAGGACCGGCTGCGCAGCCGGTTCGAGTGGGGCCTGCTGACCGACGTGCAGCCGCCGGAGCTTGAGACCCGGATCGCCATCCTGCGCCGCAAGGCCATCCAGGACACGCTGAACGTGCCGCCGGAGGTGCTGGAGTACATCGCCAGCCGGATCTCCACCAACATCCGCGAGCTCGAGGGCGCCCTCATCCGGGTCACCGCGTTCGCCAGCCTGAACCGGCAGTCGGTCGACCTGCAGCTGGCCGAGATCGTGCTGAAGGATCTGATCCCCGAGGCCCAGGGCCCGCAGATCACCATCGCCACGATCATGGGCCAGACGGCTTCGTACTTCGGCCTGTCCATCGATGACCTGTGCGGGACCTCCAGGTCGCGGGTGCTGGTGACGGCCCGGCACATCGCGATGTACCTGTGCCGCGAGCTGACCGACCTGTCCCTGCCCAAGATCGGCCAGGCCTTCGGCGGCCGCGACCACACCACGGTAATCAACGCCGACCGGAAGATCCGGTCCCTAATGGCCGAACGCCGCTCGATTTACACACAGGTCACCGAGCTCACCAACCGCATCAAGCAGCAGGCCCGGACGGGCTGAACTGACGACTGGACAGCGGCGCCTCGCTATGCGCACAGTTTGTGGACAACATTGTGGAAGACATCAGGAAAACCCGGGGACAACCAGTGGGCAGCCCGCGCCACTTCAGGAGATCGGCACAGGAAGGCCCGGCCGATCCCCTGGCCAGGCACATCCCCTGTGGGCAGGAAATGCGGTGCTGACCTGCAGGGACAATGGTTCTCCCCAGTTTCCACCGCACCTATGACTATGACGGTTCTCTACTTAAGAAAAGAACAACACCAAGTAGGCCCGGTGAACTCCGGACCTCGGCGGGTCGTCAGCGGGGGGCATCCGCTGCTATACCCGGTGACAAGAAGTTCACGCTCCGTATCAAGGAGGCAGTTCCCGTGAAGCTCCAGGTTGAGCGAGATCATCTGGCGGAAGCCGTGGCCTGGACCGCGCGTGCTCTGCCGGCCCGGCCGACCGCGCCCGTGCTGGCCGGGATGCGCCTGCACGCGGCGTCGGAACTCACGCTCTCGACGTTCGACTACGAGGTCTCGGCTCAGGCCACCGTGCCCGTCACCACCGATGAGGAGGGGGCGATCCTCGTCTCCGGGCGCTTGCTGGCCGAGATCGTCCGGTCCCTGCCCGCCAGGCCGGTAGACCTGGTCACCGACGGCACCCGGGCCACCCTCAAGTGCGGCAGCGCCACCTTCACCCTGGTGCTGCTGCCGGAGGAGGAATACCCTACGCTGCCCGAGATGCCGCCGCTGGCCGGCTCGGTGGGCAGCGACGCAATGGCCTCGGCCATCAGCCAGGTGGCCATCGCGGCCGGGCGGGACGACACGCTGCCCGCGCTGACCGGCATCCGGATCGAGATTGCCGGGGACACGCTCACCCTGGTCGCCACCGACCGGTACCGGCTCGCCGTGCGTGAGCTCCGCTGGAACCCTGAGCAGCCGGACCTGAACACGGCCGTGCTGGTGCCGGCCCGGGTGCTCGGCGAGACCGCCCGCGCCCTCACCTCCGGCGCCGAGGTCTCGATATCGCTCGGCGGAGACAGCATGATCGGCTTCGCCGGGGCGGGGCGGCGGACCACCACCCGGCTGCTATCCGGCGAGTACCCGAAGTACCAGGCCCTGCTGCCCAGCGAGTTCAACGCCACCGCGGAGCTCCCGGCCAGCGTGTTCGCCGAGGCGGTGCGCCGGGTCGCGCTGGTGGCTGACCGGAACACGCCGGTCCGGCTGGCCTTCAGCTCTGGTCAGCTGGTGCTCGAGGCGGGCGCGTCCGAGGAGGCTCAGGCGGTCGAGGTACTCGAGGCCGCCTTCGAGGGCGACGACCTGCAGATCGCGTTCAACCCGCAGTACCTCCTGGACGGCATCGGGGCGCTCGACTCCGACACGGCCCGGCTGTCCTTCACCTCGCCCACCAAGCCCGCGGTCATCACCGGCAAGAGCGAGCAGGAACCCTCCTACCGCTACGTGCTGATGCCAATCCGCAGTGCCGGCTGAGTATGGGCTGGCTGAGTATGGGCTGGCTGAGTATGGGCTGGCTGAGGGCCGTACCCTCGATCTGTGTATCTCACCCGCCTGGCGCTGACCGACTTCCGGTCCTACGCCGAGCTCAGCCTGGAGCTCGGCCCGGGCGTGACCACGTTCAGCGGGCCGAACGGCGAGGGCAAGACCAACCTGGTCGAGGCGATCGGCTACCTGGCCACGCTGGGCAGCCACCGGGTGGCCACCGACGCCCCGCTGGTCCGCCAGGGCGCCGAGCGCGCCGTGCTGCGGGGCGCGGTCAGCGGGGTGCAGGGTGACGCCCTGGTCGAGATCGAGCTCAACCCGGGCCGGGCCAACCGGGTCCGGCTGAACCGGACGCCGATGCCGCGGCCGCGGGACGTGCTGGGCACCCTGCGCACGGTGCTGTTCGCGCCCGAGGATCTGGCCCTGGTCAAAGGCGATCCAGGCGAGCGGCGCAGGTTCCTGGACGAGCTGCTGGTGGCCTCGGCGCCGCGGTACGCCGGGGTGCGGTCCGACTACGAGCGGGTGCTCAAGCAGCGCACGGCCTTGCTTAAGTCCGCGGGGAGCAAAGGACACCTGCGCGGTCCGGCCCGCGAGGCCATGACGGCCACCCTGGACGCCTGGGACGCCCAGCTGGCCCGGGCGGCCGCGCCGCTGCTGGCGGGCCGGCTGCGCCTGGTGGACGCGCTCCGCCCGCACGTCGAGGCCGCCTACGAGGCCGTGTCCGGCGGTCAGCCCGGCGACGCGTCGGGAATGAATTACCGCAGCTCAGCGTTGCAATCTGATGGGCCAGACGATGTCCAGGCACCCGAGGAGGCCCGGCTCGAGACGGCCGAGCTCGAGACGGCACTGCTGAAGGCGCTGGCGGCGGTCCGGTCGAATGAGCTCGAACGGGGCGTCTGCCTGGTCGGCCCGCACCGCGACGAGCTGGAGCTGTCCATCGGCGCCCTGCCGGCCCGCGGCTACGCCAGCCACGGCGAGTCCTGGTCGCTGGCGCTGGCGCTTAGGCTGGCCGGCTTCGCGCTGCTGCGGGACGGGCGGGAGGACCCAGTGCTGATCCTGGACGACGTGTTCGCCGAGCTTGACGCGGGCCGCCGGGACCGGCTGGCCACGCTGGTGGCCGGTGCCGAGCAGGTCCTGATCACCGCGGCGGTGCCCGAGGACGTGCCCGCCAGCCTGATCAGCGGGGAGCTGGCCGGCGCGAGGTACAGCGTCCGGGCCGGCGCGGTGATCCGTGCCGGCTAGATCGGGTTCGGCTGGACCCGGGCCTGTCAGCCGGGGCGATGCTAACCGGGGCGCGGGGGACCGGGCCCGGCTAGCCGTCGAGGCGCTGGCCGAGGCCAAGGCGGACGCGCGGGCCCGCGGTGACCTGCCGGCCGGGCTGGCGCGTGGCCCCGGGACGGCCGAACGGGCTGGGACAACGCCATCGGGCACCGAGGACCAGCCCGGCCGCCGTCGGGTGCGCCGGGACGATCCGCAGCTGCTGACCAGCGCCATCGACGGGCTGCTGGAGGGCCGCGGCTGGCAGCAGCGGGCCGCCATGGGCTCAGTGTTCGGCCGCTGGGCCGAGATCGTCGGAGCGGACCTGGCCGCGCACACCCAGCCCGACAGCTATGCCGACGGAGAGCTGGCGGTCACGGCCGACTCCACCGCGTGGGCGACTCAGGTGCGGCTGCTGGCACCGATGCTCGTGCGCCGGCTCAACGCCGAACTCGGCGACGGATCGGTGCGCCGGGTCAAGGTCCGCGGCCCGGCGCCACCCCGCCAGCGCGGCGGCTGGCGCGTCCCTGGCAGCAAAGGCCCAGGCGACACCTACGGCTAGCCGCAGGTTAGCCGTGTCCCGAGGGCCAAAGGCCCTCCCTAGGGGGTCTGGGGGAACGGAGCTCCCCCGGGAGCAGGGGGGGTATAGGGGGGATCGTCCCCCCTTATCAACACCGACACGTCGTACAAGACGGCCGTGGCAATAGGTAATCGCAGCTAAAATGGATATGCGCGCGCAAGGCCACTCGCGGGGAGCCTGGCAGCGCGCTTCTATGCAGGATGGAGTTTGGTTTGTCCTACGATGCAGGTTCGATCACAGTTCTCGAGGGGCTTGAGGCCGTACGCAAGCGCCCGGGAATGTACATCGGTTCGACCGGTGAGCGCGGATTGCATCACCTCGTCTACGAGGTCGTGGACAACGCCGTAGACGAGGCCCTGGCCGGGTATTGCGACCGCATCGACGTGACGCTGCTGCCTGACGGCGGTGTGCGGGTCCGCGACGACGGCCGCGGCATCCCGGTCGACGAGCACCCGGTGGAGCACCGCCCGGCGGTCGAGGTCGTCATGACCACGCTGCACGCGGGCGGCAAGTTCGACAGCAAGTCCTACGCCGTCTCCGGCGGCCTGCACGGCGTCGGTGTGTCCGTGGTGAACGCGCTGTCGGCCAAGCTTGAGGTGGAGATCCGCCGGGACGGGTACACCTGGACCCAGACCTACGAGCGCGGCTATGCGGCCAGCCCGCTGGTCCGCGGCGCGCCCAGCACCGAGACCGGCACCACGATCACGTTCTGGCCGGATGGCGCCATCTTCGAGACCACCGACTGGGACTTCGAGACCCTGTCCCGGCGGCTCCAGGAAATGGCCTTCCTCAACAAGAACCTGGCCATCGCGATCACCGACGAGCGGGGCGATGAGCCGCGGGCCGCTGAATACGTTTACGCGGGCGGTATCGCCGACTTCGTTCGGCACATCAATGCCTCCAAGGAGGCCGTGCACGCGTCGGTGATCGACTTCGGCGAAGAAGGCGACGGCATCGCGGCCGAGATCGCGATGCAGTGGAACGGGTCCTACACCCCGTCGGTGCACACGTTCGCGAACACGATCAACACCACCGAGGGCGGGACCCACGAGGAGGGCTTCCGCGCCGCGCTGACCACGATCGTCAACCGGTACGCGCGCGAGCAGAAGCTGCTCCGCGAGAAGGACGACAACCTCACCGGCGACGACATCCGCGAGGGTCTCACCGCGATCGTCTCGGTCAAGCTGTCCGAGCCGCAGTTCGAGGGCCAGACCAAGACCAAGCTGGGTAACACCGAGGCCAAGTCGTTCGTGCAGAAGACCTGCAACGACCACCTGCGGGACTGGTTCGACCGGAACCCGGGCGAGGCCAAGGACATCATCAACAAGGCCAGCCAGGCGGCCCGGGCCCGGATCGCCGCGCGCCAGGCGCGCGACCTGACCCGGCGCAAGTCGCTGCTCGACTCGACCTCGCTGCCCGGCAAGCTGGCCGACTGCCAGTCCACCGACCCGGCCAAGTCCGAGATCTACGTGGTCGAGGGCGACTCGGCCGGCGGTTCGGCCAAGGGCGGCCGGGACCCGAAGTTCCAGGCCATCCTGCCTATCCGCGGCAAGATCATCAACGTGGAGAAGTCGCGGATCGACCGGGTGCTGAAGAACAACGAGGTCCAGTCCATGATCACGGCGCTCGGCGCCGGCATCCACGACGAGTTCGACATCACCAAGCTCCGCTACCACAAGATCATCCTGATGGCGGACGCGGACGTGGACGGGCAGCACATCCGGACGCTGCTCCTCACCCTGCTGTTCCGGTTCATGACGCCGCTGGTCGAGGCGGGGTACGTGTACCTGGCCCAGCCGCCGCTGTACAAGATCAAGTGGGAGGGGCGCGGGAACGATCCTGGCTACGCCTACTCCGACGCCGAGCGGGACCGGATCATCGAGGCCGGCATCGCGGCCGGCAAGAAGGACCCCCGGCCCCGGGACGGCGTGCAGCGCTTCAAGGGCCTCGGCGAGATGAACGCGAACGAGCTGTGGGAAACCACCATGGACCCGGCTCAGCGGGTGCTGGGCCAGGTGACGCTGGACGACGCGGCCCAGGCCGACGAGCTGTTCAGCGTCCTGATGGGCGAGGATGTCGAGGCGCGCCGGTCGTTCATTACCCGCAACGCCAAGGACGTCAGGTTCCTGGACATCTGATCTCGGCCCGGGCGTGCTGGCCCGGGCTGGATTCCGTTTGAAGTTGGGATTGCGAAAGTGACCGAAGTTACCGATCTGCCGCAGGGTGGCGGAGGCGACCGTACCGAGCCGGTCGACATCCAGTACGAGATGCAGCGCAGCTACATCGACTACGCGATGTCGGTCATCATCGGCCGTGCCCTGCCCGACGTGCGCGACGGGCTCAAGCCGGTGCACCAGCGGATCCTGTACGGCATGTTCGACAGCGGGTTCCGGCCCGAGCGCGGGTACGTCAAGTGCTCGCGGGTCGTCGGCGACGTCATGGGCAACTACCACCCGCACGGTGACGGCGCCCTGTACGACGCGCTGGTCCGGATGGCCCAGCCATGGTCGATGCGGATGCCGCTGATCGACAGTCAGGGTAACTTCGGCTCGCCGGGCAACGACCCGCCCGCGGCCATGCGGTACACCGAGTGCCGCCTGGCCCCGCTGGCCATGGAGATGCTGCGGGATATCAACGAGGACACCGTTGACTTCCGCCCCAACTACGATGGCCGGTCCGCCGAGCCGGTAGTCCTGCCGGCCCGGTTCCCGAACCTGCTCATCAATGGCTCCGAGGGCATCGCCGTCGGCATGGCGACCAAGATCCCGCCGCACAACCTGCGTGAGGTCGCGGCCGGCGTCGCCTGGTATCTGGAGCACTTCGAGGCCACCGATGAGGAGCTTCTCGAGGCGCTGACCGAGCGGATCAAGGGCCCGGACTTCCCGACCCGCGCCACGATCGTGGGCCGCCGCGGCATCCGGGACGCCTACACCACCGGGCGCGGCTCGATCATCATGCGCGCCGTGGTCGAGGTCGAAGAGGACCCGCGCGGGCGCCCCTGCCTGGTGGTGAAGGAACTGCCGTTCCAGGTCAACCCGGACAACCTGGCTACCAAGATCGCCGAGCTGGTCCGCGAGGGCCGGGTCAGCGGCATCGCCGACATCCACGACGAGAGCAGCGGCCGCACCGGCCAGCGGCTGGTCATTGTGCTCAAGCGTGACGCCGTGGCCAAGGTCGTGCTGAACAACCTGTACAAGCACACCCAGCTGCAGGACACCTTCGGCGCCAACATGCTGGCCCTGGTCGATGGCGTGCCGCGCACGCTGCGGCTGGACCAGATGATCCGGTACTGGGTCACGCACCAGATCGAGGTCATCGTCCGGCGCACCCAGTTCCGGCTGCGCAAGGCCCAGGAGCGGATGCACATTGTCGTCGCGCTGCTCAAGGCCATCGACCGGATCGACGAGGTCATCGCGCTGATCCGGGCCAGCGCCTCGGCGTCCGAGGCTCAGCAGGGCCTGATGGGGCTGCTGGAGATCGACGAGATCCAGGCCCGCGCGATCCTGGACATGCAGCTGCGCAAGCTGGCCGCGCTGGAGCGGCAGGAGCTGACCAACGAGCACGACGAGCTCGCGGCAAAGATCGCCGACTACGAGGCGATCCTGGCCTCGCCGGAGCGGCAGCGGGAGATCATCGGCTCGGAGCTGGCCGAGATCGTGGCCAAGCACGGTGACGACCGCCGGACCGAGATCGTCGCCTACGACGGCGAGGTGGCCGACGAGGACCTGATCGCCGAAGAGGACATCGCGGTCACCATCACCTACGGCGGGTACGCCAAGCGCACCAAGACCGACCTGTACCGCGCGCAGCGGCGTGGTGGCAAGGGGGTCCGCGGTGCTCAGCTGCGCACCGACGACATCGTCGATCACTTCTTCATCACCACGACGCACAATTGGATCCTGTTCTTTACCAACAAAGGCCGGGTCTACCGGGCCAAGGGCTATGAGCTGCCGGACGCCGGCCGCGACGCCCGCGGCCAGCATGTGGCCAACCTGCTCGCGTTCCAGCCAGACGAGCGGATCGCCGAGGTGCTCGCGCTGCGCGACTATCAGGCGGCGCCGTACCTGGTGCTGGCCACCAGAAGCGGCCTGGTCAAGAAGTCCCGGCTGAGCGACTTCGACTCACCGCGGGCGGGTGGCATCATCGCCATCAACCTGCGCGAGGACGATGAGGTCATCGCGGCCAGTCTGGTCTCGCCGGAGGAGGACCTGCTGCTGATCAGCAAGAACGCGCAGGCCATCCGGTTCCACGCCACCGATGAGTCAATGCGGCCAATGGGCCGGGCAACCTCAGGCGTCATCGGGATGAGGTTCAGCGACGGCGACGAGCTGCTCGGCATGTACGTCGTGCGCGAGGGCGAGGACGTGCTGGTCGCCACCGGCAACGGGTACGCCAAGCGCACCCCAGCCGACGCCTACCCGGTGCAGGGTCGCGGCGGCCGCGGCGTGGTCACGGCCAAGATCGTTGAAGCCCGGGGTGAGCTGGTCGGGGCGCTGATGGTGCATCCCACCGACGAGGTCTTCGCCATCACCTCAGGGGGCGGCGTGATCAGGACCCGTGCGGGCGAGGTCAAGCAGTCTGGCCGCCAGACCATGGGCGTCCGGCTGATGAACCTCGCCTCCGGGGACAGCGTGGTCGGCCTGGCCCGCAACGCCGAGTCACTGGCCGAGGAGGTGCTCTCCGAGGACGAGGTCCTCTCTGAGGACGAGGCGCTGACCGAGGCTGAGTTGCTGGCCGAGGAAGGCGGGGACACTGATGAAGAGGCGGACATTACGGACGGCGGGGACGTGACTGGATCCGCGGACGGTGCAGAGGAGGACGCGGAGTAGCGGGACGCCCGGTATGGTCGGCATATAAGCCTGATATACCGGTTGGAGGCAACTGGCCGGGGGCAGAGGGTCCCATGAGTGTGGCGGAAGCTCCATAAAAACACCGTCTTCTTCGCATGGGTAGCTAAATGGGCGTCTTGTCCGGAGATAACCTCGTGAAGGTCCGGATCAGAGGGAGGACGGCTTGGACAGGCGCACTAACGGGCCCGAGGGCTCACGCGGAGCCTTGTCGACGGCTGTGACGTCGAAGATGAGCAAACGGAGATGACGTGACAGCCGACGACCAGCCGACACGGTCGAGCGACATTATGGCCCCGTCCCGGCAAGGGCCGCGTAAGCCAGCCACGCCCAGGTCCGCGCGCGTCCGCGACGCGGACCGTGGCGACGTGACCGATAACGCCCCGGCAGGCAGCCCTGGCCAGCCCGGAAACGGCAGTCCCGCCGGCGGTGGCAACTCGGCGGATGACGGCGGTCCCGCGGGCAACGGCCCGCGGGATGCGAACGGCAATGGCCGCTGGGAGCCGGGCCGTGACGTGCCCGCGGACGCCACCGTGACAGATGGCGTGCCTGCCCTGCCCGCCGATGGGATCGGGCTGCCCCGGGGCGCCAAGGGCCGGGAGGCCGGCCCGCAGGCCAAGATGGGCAGCGCCGCCAAGCCCGTCACCGGGACGTCCGGGTCGGCCAATGGTGCATCGGCCAAGGGCGATTCGCCCGCGGGGAGCGCCGGCTCGTCTGCGCCGGTCTCGTCCAGTGCCACCCAGACCAGCACCGCCCAAACCAGCACCAGCCGCACCGGTACCGCGCCGTCCGCGGACCCGAAGCCGTCCGCGGACCCGAAGCCACGCGCGGATGATGCGCCGTTCGCTGGCGTCCCAGGGACTGGCTCCTCTTCATCCGGCTCGTCTTCGCCGGGCTCCACGCCGCCGTCTTCCCCGGGCGGCTCGTCTTCCCTGGCTGGCTCGTCCTCTGGCGGATCTGCGTCGGCCGGGAGGTCCGCGACGGCGGTCAGTCCGCTGCCGTCCCGGCCCAAGCCATCCCCGGTCCTGAATCCCGGGTCGGCTTCGGAATCTCCGGCTCCCGCTTCTTCGGCTTCAGCTTCGGCTCGCCTCGCCTCGGATAGGCCCGCTACGGCGCCGGCCGCTCCAGAGCAGGCCGCCAGCGAGCCGTCGTTGTCTCCGGCCGCATTCGCCTGGGAAATGCCAGACCCGCCGCCAGATTCACCGTCCTCGCCGGCCCGCACCTTCCTGCGTAAGGGTTCGGCCACCGCGAGCCCGCCGGCCGAGCCTGCCGCGGCAAGCCCGTCCGCCACGGACCCGGGCAAGACCAGGGCCGCCATGGCAGCCGCCGCAGTGGCAAGCACGCCGCCGAAACAGGACAGGCCGAAACAGGACAGGCCCAAGCAGGACAGGCCCAAGAGGGATAAGAAGGCGGATGCGCGCTCGGCGCGGCAGGCGCACCTGACTGTCGCCCGCATCGAGCCCTGGTCGGTGATGAAGTTCAGCTTCGTGGTGTCGCTGGTTGCTTTTGTCATCTTGTTTGTGGCGGTGAGCATCCTCTTCGGTGCGCTATCCGCGCTTGGCGTCTTCGACTCGCTGCAACGGGTGGTATCGAGCGTCACGTCCAGCCAGGGTTCGGCAGGAGTAAACGCCAAGGTCTGGTTCACCGCGTCCAAGGTGCTCGGTTACACGGCCCTGCTCGGTTCGCTCAACATCGTCCTGATCACCGCGATGTCCACCATCGGCTCGGTCATTTACAACCTGACCTCGCGGCTGGTCGGCGGCGTGGAAGTGACGCTTCGCGAGACGAATGACACCTAGACGGGCATAGCGCGGTAACATCTAGCGGTGCCGTGGTCCGAAAAACCTCGGCGCGAGCCGCCTCGCCGGTGCGGTAGGATGATGGTCGCGCCTGTTTCTGCAGGTCAGTCGGTTACGGCATGGGGTTATAGCTCAGTCGGTTAGAGCGCTTCCCTGATAAGGAAGAGGTCCCAGGTTCAAGTCCTGGTAACCCCACCAGGTCAGCGGCCATGACACCTCTGCGGGAATCATGGCCTTTCGCTTGTGAGTAACTAAGTGAGTAACTAAGCATCGGAATCCCGCCTGGGGAACAGGTCGTCCATGACTTCCGCGCCGCCTATGACCACGGGACGGATCTGCTTGCGGTAGACGGTTTCCGTCGTGGCCGTCCCGGTGTGGCCGACCAGGCGGGCGATCTTCTCGATGGGGACGCCATAGATTCGGGAAACCCCTGACCATGCACCGCAGCCGCCTCTGCCACTTCGTCATCGACGTTTCCGACCTCGATCAAGGCGTGCAATTCTGGTCCGCTGCTCTCGGCGCAACTGAGGAAATCCTGCCCGAGACAAGCCAGCCTGTTTACCGCAGGCTTCGACTGCCAGACTCCGAGATCAGGATTCTCTTGCAGCGGACCAACGACGCGAAGTGCTCCAAGGAGCGCATGCATCTTGACCTGGAGAGCGACGACATAGACACCGAAGTTAAGCGCTTCGAAACCCGGGGTGCCACACGCTGGGATCACCAGCAAGAACGTGGCTTCGAATTCTGGGTCATGCGTGATCCATGGAGCAACGAATTCTGCGTACTCGACACCGAGTTCCCCGCCCTCCTGGAACACCGAGAGCCCTGGCCCGATTAGCGGGTATCGGATTAGCGGGTATCGGTACTGTTACAAGTTTCTTTACGGTTTCAAGGGCGCACCTTCGGCGCGCCACGCCCACGGCCGGAACCGGCTACGCGAGCTGGCGCGAGCAACCGGGGAGAGCAGAGCGTCCGGGGGACCGGTGATAAGCGGCAAGGGTCGCCGGGGGTCTCGCCGTTGCCGGGCGGCAGCTTTCGCCGCGCCCTTCGGGCGGAAGCCCTACGGCGCGACGAGCTGCCGCGCACGGCTGCCCCGGCACCGGCCGAAGCCGGTCCCCGCCGTCACGCCCCGGTGCCGCGCCACGAGCAGAGCCAGGCCGTCACGCTCGCGCCGAGTGCGCCGATCGTCGTGCGAAAGGTGACAGTCACCCGGGCCGGAACTCCGCGCATTGTCCGGGTCGGCCCCTCCAGCGTCAAGGGCACCCGAAGGTCCTTTCTAACCGCTTCGCAGAAAGGACCTTCGGGACCCACCCTTGAGCGCCGGAGCCTCTGCCGGCCCAGCGGGCCTGACGGCGAGGGCCAGGCCAGAGCCCAGGCCCGAAGCGCACGCGGCGAACCTCCGTGTGTGTAGGTCACCTCCTGCTCATAGACGCTGCGGCGAATGACTTCCGGCTAGCGGGTTGGGCCTGGTTCGCTACCGGTTGCACGAAGGTGCGATTGCCGCGTTGGCGATAGTGCCGACGTCGTTTACGGGCGTACGCTAGGAACTCGGACTGTGCCTGCGTGCTGACGTCGGCGGGCATCGCAAATCCGGGGGGATCAGCAGGCGGAGCAACGGAGTGGCACGCCATGGCTCTTCCATGAAAGCCAGGGAAGGCGGGAATGGTGAAGACCAGGGTTGCTCGGTGGGTTCGCGAGTGGCGTGAGCGCCAGCTGGTTCGTCGGCAGACAAGGCAGACATCGGCAGCGCGTAAGGCGGCAGGTGCCGCAGAGCGGCAGCGGTACCACCCAACGGGTCACTTCCCAGGAGAAGGAGGCGGGTAAGGGAGGTTCACAGGGCTGTCGCCTCTGGCGAGGCGGTTATGGTCCCGTAATTGGCGGCCTTTCGCCCGGCGACGAGCACACACGACTCTGTCTTGGCATGTGGTTGGCTGCCAGCTTCGGGTCGATGGTCAGACATGGCTGGCCCTATTTCGGCCTTACAACGACGCTCAACGCTACCGCCTTATGAGCAGTAGTGAGCAGCATTTCAGCAGTTCAACAGCGGAATAGGCAGGTAGCGGATACGCACGTATATCTCTACGGATCAGATGCTTGGTGCCCGCTGGCGGGATCCCCCCACGGGTGACTGAGTAACTAAGTGAGTAACGATCGCCGCTGACGGCGACAGACACCAGCGGACGCATGCGGACCACTTCCCGCAGGTCATTGCCGAGACGCGAAAGCATGGGAACCTGACGGAGTTCCCTGATAAGGAAGAGATCCTAGGTTCAAATCCTGGTAACCACACCAGGCCCAGCGATTTAGCCCTAGAAACACCAGGCTCCCAGCCCTACGACCCGCAGGGCCAGAAGCCTCGGTTGGTGCCGTATCAGCCGCATCCTTCCTCTCAGCCTCTTCCAGGCTCCTGGTTCTCGTCGGGCCACCCTGCATAGTGGGGCGATCACAGTCGCAGAGCCGGAGCGGGCGAGCTGGTGCCCTTGCGCTGTGCAATTAGCGTGCCGTGTACCTTGCTCACATGACGAGGAGCCCTTTTCAGATCATATGTGAGATAGAGCCGCCGACCCGGCCTGACCTCATGCATGTGCGCCACCAGATCGGGACTCTCAGCAAGACTGCGGATGCTTTCCTGATTCCGGACAATCATCTAGGTCGGGCGACCGTGTCGAGTGTGGCCGTCGCGCACGAGGTCGAGGCAATGGGTGGTCGCAGCATCGCCTGTCTGAACTCGCGAGATCGCAATCTGCTGGGATTCCGCCGCGACCTGCTCACGGCGGCGTCCTATGGCGTGGATCAATTCTTGTTCGTCTACGGGGACAAGCCAAGTTATGGCGGCCGTACTAGCGAGCTGTCAGTGCGGACGATGATCGAGGAGGTCCGCGCGCTCCCCGCAGACCAGGCCTTCACCGGGGTGGCAGAGTTCCGGGTAGGGGCCGCTGCGGCCCTGCGTCCCCTGCCTGCCTGGAAGCAGACCGCAGACTTCTTGTTCGCACAGGTCAGCTTCTCTGTTGACGCACTGATGCGGTGGCGGGACGCCAACCCGGTCGAGATCCCAGTCTTCGCGGGCGTGATGGTACTGGCCAGCGAGGCGCACGCCCAGCGGATGGCATCTGTAATCCCCGACATCGACATTCCCGCTGACCTTTGCGAACGGGTGCGGGCAGATCGCCTCGCGGGCGTCGAGGCAGCCTGCGACCAGGTCATCCAGCTCCGTGACTTGGGCGCATTCGACGGGGTACATTTGGTCCCGGTCGGCCGGTACCGAGAGGTAGCCGGCCGGTTGGAGCAGCTGCTCCTCTAAGTCCGACGAGCGGTCGCGGTGAAGGCGCAGCGCGTCGGCGCAGCGTTGCGACAGCTGCCGCTGACCTGACGGCTGCTCTCAGGGATCCGGCGTCTGCGAGGAGGACGACGGGAAGAGGAGGGCGAAGAGGACGCCGGCGGACGCCTACGGACCACTCACAGCAGGTCATTGCCGAGATAAAAGCTAAAAGCCGAAGGGAATCCCTTGACTGGAAAGAGTCCCAGGTTCAAGTCCTGGTAACCCACCACGACCATTTTCCCGGTCTCTGCGCCACCTCCCGTGACATCGGCTGGCCGGTGCGGCGCGCCCGGCCGACGGCACCGGTTTGCGGACTGGCTTTGCTAAGCTGCCGTACACCTGCGGCCAGCGGGCCCGAAGTCCCGCGGTCGCCTCCGGCATTCTTAGATGGAGGGTTCCTCGCTGTGAAGAAGCTAATCGTGCTGGCCGTCCTCGGTCTCGGCGCGTTCGCCGTCTGGCGCAAGGTTCAGTCCGATCGGGCCGAGCTCGACCTGTGGACCGAGGCGACAACAGCCGACGAGGACTGACCGCGCGCGGTCGGAGGCCATGTCCGGCAACCGGCGCGAGCCCAGCTCAGCATCAGGAGGCGAGCCGGTGAGCGATACACCGCCCGTGTCGCTGGTCTGCTGTGACGTGATCGGGGCGGCCGCTGCCGATGACAGCGTGCTCGAGCGGGCGTTCGCGGAAGCGATCGCCACGCAGGGGGTGGTCGCTGGCACCGCGGCGTATGTCAAGGCGATGGTCCAGTTCGACCGCACCCGCGGATGGCCACCCGCCGTCGTCATGCGGACCCTGTTCCCGGGGAACGAGATCCGCGCCCAGGCGGCGTACCTGGCCTTCGAGCGGTCGTTCCAGGCCGTCGTGGACCGGTTTGGCGTACTACCCCTTCCCGGCGCCAACGAGGCGCTGGTCAAGCTGACCGCGGCCGGGGTCAAAGTGTGCCTGGTGTCCTCGCTGTCCCGGCCGGCGCTCAGCCTGGTCGTCGAGCGCCTGGACTGGTGGCAGCGGGCCGACCTGGTGCTGTGCGGGGATGACGTGGCCCGGGGTTTCCCCTGGCCCGACCTCATCCTCACCGCTATCCTCCGGCTTGGCATCGACGACGTGCGCAATGTGGCCGTCCTCACGGCCTGCGAGGGCGGGGTGCTCGCTGCCCGGCGGGCCGGGGCCCGGCTGGCTGTGGGCATGCTCGCCGACATCGACGACACGGCCCGGCTGCGCCGGTCCGGGGCAACACACCTGCTGGCCGACATGGGTGAGCTGCCCGATCTGGTGGCGTCACTTCCGGAACCCGGACCCTGGACCTAACCACGGCGCGTGACGACTTTCGCCGGGCGCGTGGCAGACTGTGAAGCATGCCGGAACTACCGGAAGTGGAGTCACTTGCCGCGTTTTTGCGCGGCCACGCGATAGGTCACGCCGTCGCGCGGGCTGACGCGGCTTCGTTCTCGGTGCTGAAGACGTTCGATCCGCCGCTGACCGCACTGACCGGTCTGGTGATCACCGACGTGGGCCGGCACGGCAAGTTCCTCGACCTCGGCACCGATCAGGGCCTGCACCTGATCATGCACCTGGCCCGGGCGGGCTGGCTGCGCTGGCGTGACGAGCTGCCCAAGACCCCGCCCAAGCCGGGTAAGAGCCCGCTGATGTTCCGGCTGGCCCTGGACGACGGCTCCGGTTTCGACCTGACCGAACAGGGCACCCGCAAGCGGCTGGCCGTGTACCTGGTCCGCGACCCGGATGAGGTTCCCGGGGTGGCTACTCTAGGCCCGGACCCGCTCGCGGCCGACTTCACCCAGGACACCCTGGCAGGTCTGCTGGCGGGACGCCGGACGCAGGTCAAGGGCGTACTGCGCGACCAGCGGATCATCGCCGGCATCGGCAACGCCTACTCCGACGAGGTCCTGCACGTGGCCAGGATGTCCCCCTTCAAGATCGCGTCCAGCATGACCCCGGAGGACGTGGCCACCCTCTATGACGCGATCAAGACCACCCTGACCGAGGCGGTCGAGCGCTCCGCCGGCCTGGCCGCCGCCGATCTCAAGGGCGAGAAGAAGAGCGGCCTGCGGGTGCACGGCAAGGCCGGACAGCTCTGCCCGGAGTGCGGCGACACCATCAGGGAAGTCTCGTTCGCCGACTCGGCTTTGCAGTACTGCCCCACCTGCCAGACGGGCGGCAAGCCGCTGGCCGACCGCCGCCTGTCCCGCTTGCTCAAGTAGCGCGGCGGCCGCGCTCTGTTCGACCGGATGCGCTTTCCTCCCGGTTCGCCGTGCGGAGCGGGTACTCTGTTCTGCAGGTACTTGGGGCTATAGCTCAGCTGGAAGAGCGTCTGGTTTGCATCCAGAAGGCCAGGGGTTCGAGTCCCCTTAGCTCCACCCTTAGCTCCACAGGTCAGAGGCCTAATGCGATCTTGAGGGCCCGGGCCAAGAGCCAAAGAAAGAGCCAAGCCGGTGCTACTCTCCCGGTTATGGCGGCTGTTGCGCGCCGTGGGCACGGCGAAGATTCGGTGTACCGGGATGCTGCGAACGGCACCTGGGTCGGTGCCATCTCGCTCGGCTGGCGTCCGGACGGGGCGCGGATCCGGAAGGTCACCGGGGGCACCGAGACAGAGGTCTGGGACAAGCTCAAGAAGCTCCGGGCTGAGGCTGAGGCGGGTTGAAGACTTCCGCCAGTTACACGCTGGCCAAGGCCGTGGACGACTGGGCGGCTGAGGCGATCGCACCCGCCACCTCGGCCAGCATCTAGCCCAGCACCTACCCCGTGAGTGATCACCGCCCTCGGCCCCATACCCGCCGACCCGGCCGCCTGCCGCGACTGGAGCACAATGCTTCCTCGATCGGCGCCTACCGCAAGATGCACGGCTACACCCATCCGGATGACCCGATCGGACCCGAACCCGCCTGGACTGCATCCGACCAGCGCGCCGCCTGGCATCAGGCATTCGCCGCCCTTGGCCCAGCCGACAGCCCGGACGTCCGGATCATGCCCGATGACCGCCTGTGGCTGCTCCGCGACACCGACGCCGCCCAGACCGCCTGGGTACCCCGGCCACGTCGGAAAGGAACTACGAGTGGCCCGGCTCGGCTCCTACGACGCCGCCTTGGGTGCCATCCGTGCGACTGCTGAGGCCAGGCCGCGCGCAAGGCCTGAGACCACGACCGCGCCGGACGGTACGAAACCCTCGCTGCCAGCTACCGGGACCTGCATGACCTGTACCAGCAGCGAGAACACACCGTCGCCCAGGTCATGACCGCCGGCACGGTTGGGAGCACGCCACCACCGGCTCCCGGCGCCTGGCCCTCGCCGCCGGCACCGGACTGCGCCGCCGCCACCCAACCAGACGATCTAACCCCTGCTCTCCGCCGAACCAGCCGCCGGCCCTGTGACTGAACGCGACGGAAAGCTCTCCGAGACGGCCGCCTGGATCCGCGACCTTGCCGCACAGCACTAGGCATTCCCCCAGAAAATCAACCAGCGGCAGCGCCCGATGACGTCGCTTCTCGATCAGCCCGCGCCCACGTATGCGCCTTACGTCGGCAGTACAGCTAACACGTGTTACGCTTCTTACACAAGCAACACGTGGAGGATGACATGGATCACACAGTCACTGACCGCATCGAGGAGCGGGTGAAGTCGGTCTTCCCCGCGGGCGCTATCGAGCGGGTTCAGGTGCTGGAGTACGGCGACGACCCGGAGGTCGAGCCGGGAGAGACCGCGGTCCGGGCCTTTATCGCCCGCGCAGGCCGACCCGAGGGCGAGGAGGCCGACAAGGAGACCGTGACCGCATTCGATGAGGCCAACCGCTCGGCGCTCAGAAAGCTGCGCGACGAGCTGCCCCGCTTCATCGGGTGGATCGAGTTCCTGCCTGACCGGCCAACCGGGGCGCCCAGGCCTCACAGCCTCTCCGTCCTCAAGATCGCAGGCCGCGGGGTACGGGCGAGGACACCGGAAGAGGGATCGGAGGAACTCACCCCGGTAATGACCCGGCTCGGCCCTGCCGATCTGGCGACCGTGGACACCCTGATCACCGCAGGCATCGCGAACAGCCGCGCGGAGGTCCTGCGCTGGGCCGTGGGCCGCATCCGCGAGCACCCGGCATACGCCCAGCTCCAGGAGCGAGTGCACGAGATCGACCAACTCAAGGCCCAGTTCTGACAGGGGCCAGGCCTCCAGCCACGAGCACCTGACCCCGCCCAGCAGGCGAAGCGTGCCGCAGACCGCCACCTTCAGCCGGACGGAACGTCCGTCGCGACTGTGGCCCGCTGGATGGCGAGCCACACGTTGGCTGGCGTCAGGGGCATGTCCGCGTGGACTACGCCAAACGGGGCCAGCGCGTCCATGACCGAATTGACAACGGCGGGCGGCGACCCGACGGTGGCCGACTCCCCGATGCCCTTGGCCCCGATGGGGTGATGCGGTGACGGGGTGACCGTTGCGCCGAGCTCAGGGGAGGGGCACTCCAGCGACGTGGGCAGCAGGTAGTCCATGAAGGAGCCGGCCAGGCAATTGCCCATCTCATCGAAGGAGATGGTCTGCATCAGGGCGATGCCGATGCCGTCGGCCAGGCCGCGGTGCACCTGTCCCTCGACGATCATCGGGTTGATCCGGACGCCGCAGTCGTCGACCGCGATGAAGCGGCGGACCTTAACCTCGCCTGTGCCCGGGTCCACGTCGGCGACGCAGATGTAGGCGCCGAAGGGAAAGGTCAGATTCGGCGGGTTGTAGACCGCCGACGCGTCCAGGTGCCCTTCGATCCCGGCGGGCAGCTCGAGTGAGGAGTGGGCCGCGCTTGCGATCTCGGTGATGCCCAGGGCCGTGTCGGGGTCACCGCGCACGCGCCACTTGCCGTCCAGCCACTCCAGGTCGTCCGCGGATACCTCGAGCATGGCCGCTGCCACCAGCCGGGCCCGCTCACGGACCTTCCGCGCGGCGACCACGGCGGCGGCGCCGGACACCGGTGTGGACCGGGACCCGTAGGTGCCGAGGCCGAACGGCGTCCGGTCAGTATCGCCGTGCACGACCTCGACGTCATCGGGGGACAGACCCAGTTCATGGGCTACCAGCTGCGCGAACGTGGTCTCGTGCCCCTGCCCCTGGGTTTGCACCGAGATAGCGAGGACGGCCTTCCCCGTAGGGTGCATGCGGAGGTCGGCGCCGTCGGCCATGCCGAGCCCCATGATGTCCATGTGACCACGTGGGCCCGCACCGACGCCTTCGGTAAAGAAGCTCAGCCCGATGCCCATGTACTCACCACGGGCGCGCCGCTCCGCCTGCTCGCGCCGCAGCTCGCCGTAGTCCGCCATGTCCAGGGCCAGCTGCAGCGCCCGCGGGTAGTCGCCGGAGTCGTACTTCCAGCCCGAGGGGGTCGTGTAGGGAAACTGCTCGGGTCGCAGCAGGTTACGCATCCGCAGCTCCGCCGGGTCCATGCCGAGCTCGCGGGCGAGCATATCCGTCAGCCGCTCCACCAGGTACACAGCCTCGGTGATGCGGAACGAGCAGGAGTAGGCGACCCCGCCCGGCGCCTTATTCGTGAACACGCCGGTGACCTCGCAGTACGCCGCCTGCGTCTGGTAGGAGCCGGTGAAGATGTGGAAGAAGCCAGCCGGGAACTTGGAGGGCTGAGCGACCGCGTTGAACGCGCCGTGGTCGGCAAGCACCCGCGCGCGCAGCCCCAGGATCCGGCCGTCCGCGGTCGCGGCGATCTCACCGTGCATGTGGTAGTCGCGGGCGAACGCGGTGGACATCAGGTTCTCCGACCGGTCCTCCATCCACTTCACCGGCCGCCCGGTCGTCATCGACGCGGCGATGGCGCAGACGTAGCCCGGGTAGACCGGGACCTTGGCGCCGAAGCCGCCGCCCAGATCGGGCGACACGATCCGGATCTTGTGCTCGGGGATCTGCGTCAGCGCCGAGTACAGCATGCGGTGGGCGTGCGGGGCCTGGCTGGTCGCCCACAGGGTGAGCCTGCCATCGACCGGGTCGTAGTCGGCGATCGCGCCACAGGTCTCCAGGGGTGCGGGGTGCGATCGCGGGTAGTTCATATCGCAGCTGACCACCACGTCCGCTCCGGCGAAGACCGCGTCGGTGGCCGTTTTGTCGCCCGCGGCCCAGTCGAAGATGTGGTTGCCTCCGGGCAGCTCCTCGCGGACCACAGGCGCGCCGGGCTCAAGCGCCGCTGTCGCGTCGATCAGCGGCGGCAGCGGCTCGTAGTCGACGGAGATCAGCTCGAGCGCGTCCCGTGCCGCGTACCGGTCGGTGGCCACCACGAACGCGATCTCCTGGCCCTGGAAGCGGACCTTGTCGGTGGCGAGCACCGCCTGCACGTCGGCGAACAGCGTCGGCATCCAGGCCAGGCCGCGCTCGGCCAGGTCGGCACCGGTGAGCACGTCCACCACCATCGGGTGGGCGCGGGCGGCGCTGGCGTCGACCGAGGTGATCCTGGCGTGCGCGAGCGGGCTGCGCAAGATCGCCCCGTGCAGCATGCCGGGCAGCGCGATGTCATCCACGTACCTGCCCTGCCCCCGGATGAACCGCGCGTCCTCCTTGCGGGGAAGCGACCCGTAAGCGTGGCTCATCCGCCGTCCTCCCCCCGGGTTTGGCTGCTCTGCTGGCTGCACCCTCGGCTGCACTGCCGGTGGCAGCACCGTCGTGCTTAGCGGCCCACAGCACCGACCTGACGATGTTCTCGTACCCGGTGCACCGGCAGACCTGCCCGGATATCGCCTCGCGGACATCGGCTTCGGTCGGATCAGGGTTGTTGTCGAGCAGCCACCGGGCGGTCATCATCATGCCGGGCGTGCAGAAGCCGCACTGCAGCCCGTGGCACGCGGCGAAGGCCTCCTGAACCGGGTCGAGCCGGCTCCGGCTGGCCAGGCTCTCCACCGTGGTGACCCGCCGCCCGTCCGCGGTGACCGCGAGCACCGTGCACGACTTGACCGGCATCTCGTCCAGCCACACCACGCAGGCGCCGCAGTTGGACGTGTCGCAGCCCCAGTGCGAGCCGGTCAGCCTGAGCTCGTCGCGCAGGAAGTGGATGAGCAGCAGCCGCGGCTCGACGACGCGCACGTAGTCGGTCCCGTTGACGGTGACGGTGATCTTCACTGGGCCAGCACCCGGGCCCGGCTGACCGCGGTGTGCAGCGCCCGGGCGGTGAGCTCGCGGACCAGGTGCCGCTTGTACTCCGCCGGGCCACGCTGGTCATCGGCCGGGCTGCAGTGCTCCGCGGCGATCTCCCCGGCCCGGGCGAAGGCCTGCTCGGTGGCGGCCTGCCCGCGCAGGAACTCTTCGGCCTCGGCCGCGACGAAGTGCGCGGCGCCCACCGCCGTCAGCCCGATGCCGACGTCCTCGATCAGGCCGCCCGCCAGCCAGACCGCCACCCCGGCGGCGCCAATCGGCCAGTCGCCCGCCCGGCGCATCACCTTCAGGTACGCGCTGCCGCTGTCCGGCCGGATGGGCAGCCTGATCTCGGTGAGCATCTCGGCGGACCCGACGACGGTTTCGTACGGGCCGGTGTGGAACGCCCGCGCGGATACCTCCCGGCTGCCGTCGGGCCCGTGGATGATCATGGAGCCCTTCAGCGCGGCGAACGCGGCGGGCAGGTCCTCCGACGGGTCCGCCTGGCACAGCGACCCCCCGATGGTGCCCCAGTTCCTGACGACCGGGTCGGCGATCACCCGCTCAGCGTCGTGCAAGATCGTGAAGTGCTCGCCCGCTGCCTGTGAGTTCAGCAAGTCGGCGTGGCTGGCGAGCGCACCGATGCGCAGCTCGCCACCGGACCGCTCGATGTAGCGCAGGTCCGTGATCCGGGTGATGTCCACGAGCACCTCGGGCTGCGCGAGGCGCAGCTTCATCATCGGGATCAGGCTGTGCCCGCCGGCCAGGATCATTGCCCCCGGCGCATACCTGGACAGCAGCGTGACGGCGTGCGTCACGCTTGTCGCCCGCTCGTACTCGACCTGCGCGGGAACCTGCAACTCTGCCTCCCCGCCTAGGGCATCGCCCGTCCGGCGCGCGTATGCAGCCGATGCCGTACTTTTCTGAGTGTACGTAGGCGCGGCGGTCCGTCCCGGCGCGCCGGCGCCCACACTGGAGTGCGCGATGACCCTGACGCAGCTGAACGCGTTCGTCCTGGTGGCCCGTCTCGGGTCGGTCCGGGCCGCCGCCAGCGCGCTCGGGGTCAGCGAGTCCGCCGTGTCGCAGGCGATCACCGCCCTGCGCCAGGACCTCGGGGACCATCTGATTACCCGCAGCCAGGCCGGCATGACGCTGACGCCGGGCGGCACCCGGCTGCTCGGCATCGCCTCCCAGATCGTCGTGCTCGGCGTGGAGGCGCACGCTGCGGTCCGGGCCGCGCAGGGCGCGCCCGAGCAGCTGCGCATCGTCGCCGCCTCGACCTTCGCCGAGTTCGTGGCCGGGCCGCTGCTCGAGGCGTTCCGCCGCCGGTTCGCCAGCGCGGTCGAGATCACCACCGGGGTGGCCGCCTCCGCCGAGCTCGGCGTGCTGATCGCGAACCGGCTCGCGGACGTCGCGATCGGGCCCGGGGTGCCCGGCGAGCAGGAGCTGCCAGTCGTCAGCGAGCCGATCTTCGAGTACCGGCTGGTCGTTGTCGGCCCAGGGGGAACCGCGGCCCAGTCGCGGCCGCGCGGTCCGGCCCGGCAGTGGCGATGGCTGGTGGACCCGGGCGGGACCGATCCGGGAAGCGAGACCGCCAGGCTGCTGCGCCGGCTCGGCGTCGCAGACAGCAACATCGGGGTCTTCCCGAGCCAGACCGCCGCCTGGGCGGCCGCCGCCGACGGAGCGGGGGTCGCGCCCGCGATCGAGCACCTGGTCTCCCACCAAGTGCGGCGCGGCGAGCTGTCCCTCATCGACCTGCCGGGATTCCCGGTGGAGGAGTGCTGGTACGCGACCCTGGTCGAGCGGGAGCGGCGCAGCACCGCCGCGAGCGCGCTGCGCCGGTTCCTGGGCACCCCAGAGGCGATGCAACTGATGCGGTCGCCCGCAGCCGGCGTATCGCCGTCACGCTTCAAGCCCCCGGTCTACGTCACGATCTGGAGCTGAGAACGCCGATTTGTCCGTCATGCCCGCCTGGCCGCCTAGCCGATTAAGCGACAGCTTATTTCGCTGTTGCGGCCGTGTTAAGCGCGCGCCACGATACGACCACCTTCACCTTTCGTTACCACCAGCCGCCAGGGCAGGTGGGGCAACCGGACGGCCGGGAGATCGTGGCATGCCTATCGAGTCCGACGGACATAGCAAGGACAACCCGCGGCTGTTCGAGCTGATCGAGGACGCGCCCAAGACGGGGAAGAGCCCTACGGTCTGGGCGTGGCCTCAGCTCGTCGACTACCTCAAGATCGCCGGGCAGCCAGTTTCCGGCCCATGGCCACCACACCAGGAGCCGCGCCCCGACCCCGACTACGAGTCGGGCCCGCAGGCGGTTCCCGACCCCCACTCCCTCCCCGGGGTCCGCGAGAGCCCCGGAGATAGTGCCCCCGGAAACGGTGCCCCCGGCGACCGGCCGTCCACCGAGCGGAGGCAGTGAATGTTCCCGTCGCGGTTCCGCTACGAGGCGCCGCGCTCCCTGGACG
>JBAPYC010000585.1:0-5498 GCA_049284535.1 Streptosporangiaceae bacterium | reverse complement strand
GCCGCTCGGCGAACAAGACGCGGGCGGCCGCGATGATGGCCTGGGCGGTGCCCTGGGCGGCCTGGGCCCGGGCCCTCATGGTGTAGGGCCGCTGCCGGGGCCGTTGACTTCCGCCGGATTCCATGTTATCAAGGCTAACATCAAAATTTTCATGTTAGCGGTATTATCATCGAATGGGCGGGGCCCGATGCGTGCGCTGTTTACCCTGCTGCCCGCCCGGGGCAGCCTGCAGCCGCTGCTTCCCGTGGCGGAGGCGATGCGGGCCCGGGGCCACCAGGTCGCGCTGTGCTCGGCACCGCGTCTCCGCAGCGACGCCGAGGCGCACGGTCTGACGTTCCTGCCTGCCGGACTGGACTGGCACGTCTCGGACCCGGACTACATCGGCGTGCTGTGCCAGGCTGCGGGCGGGCTGGCGTTCCCGCCGCTGGCCGGCGAGGAGCGGTTTACCTGGGTAATCGCCAACCTGTTCATCGGCGCGGCCGCCCGGCGCATGCTGCCCGAGCTGATCGGTGTCGCGCGCCAGTGGTCGGCGGATCTGATCGTCCGGGAGTCGCTTGAGTTCGCCGGCTGCGTGGCTGCGGAGGCACTCGGCCTGCCCCACGCCTCGGTGGCCGCCGCGGCCGATTCCGCCCTCGACCGCCGCCGCGACTTGGCCGGGCCGCTCACCGGGTTGCGCCAGCAGGCGGGCCTCCCGGCCGATCCGGACAGCGACATGGCATTCCGCTACCTGCACCTGTGCTTCACACCGCCCAGCTTTGACGGTCCGGGGGCCCGGTTCCCGCCCACCGCTCGCTTCTTCGCCCACCACAGCACCCGCACGCCGCACGAGGACCTGCCGCCGTGGCTGGATCATCTCGCCGGACGCCCCACCGTGCTAGTCAGCCTGGGCACGGTGTTCCACCGCACGCCCGGGCTGCACGAGACCATCCTCGCGGCGCTCCGTGACGAGCCCGTCAACCTGCTCATCGCGCTCGGATTCGACCAGGATCCCGCGCGCTTGGGGCCGCTGCCGCCGCACGTGCGGGTCCAGCCCACGCTTCCCCAGGTGGCGCTGCTGCCACGGTGCGCGCTGCTGGTGTCCCACGGCGGCTTCAACAGCGTCAAAGAAGCACTCGCCGAGGGCGTTCCGCTGGTCATCGTGCCGGTCGCCGGCGATCAGCCCTACTGCGCCAGGCGCTGCCAGGCCCTCGGGGTCGGCCGCGTGATCGGGCCAGCGGAGCGCAACGCCGCGGCGATCCGCGCAGCCGTGCGGACAGTGCTGGGCGATCGCGCCTACCGCGAGCAGGCACGGCACATGCGCGACGAAGCCTGCGCGCTCCCGCCGACCGCCGCCGCCGTTACCGCGCTCGAGCGGGTCGCAGATAAGCACGCGGGGCACCGGAGATGCGCTGCTGGACCCTGACGGGGCGGACGTCGCGTCCGGCCTGGTCCGAAGGCGCCGTCCGACGCGGCCAGGCTGCGCGCCACCTCCCGCACGAAGAACGGGTTGCCGCCGGTCAGGCGGTGGAGCTTCCCCGACACGGCGTCGGGCAGCGGCCGATCAGCGACCGCCGCCGCGCAGCGGGCGGTGTCGGTCGCTGACAACCCCCCGAGCTCGACTCGCTCGGCGACCGGCTCGCGAATGAGGTCTGCCAGGACGGCAGGCCAGCGGGCCGCGGTGTCGGTCCTGGTCGTCTGGTAGGCCGCCATCACGAGCAGCCGGACCTGGCGCAACTCGCGGGCCAGGTGCCGCAGCAAGAGCAGCGACGGCTGGTCGGCCCAGTGCACGTCGTCGAGCACCAGCAGCACCGGATCGTCCGCGGCCGCCGCGAGAAGCTGCCGGGTCACAGCGTCAAAGAGCGCGAAGCGCCCGTCCGGCTGCCCGAGCTCATCCTCATCGGCGCCCGGAGCCGACAGGACCTCACAAGACGGCAACGCCTGCCGCCACAGCCAGTACGGCGGGGCGCCACGGTCCTCGGACGCCCTCGCCCAGGCCACCCGAGCGCCCAGGCCCGCCGAGGCCACCTCCGCCAGCTCCGACGCCAAGCGGGTCTTGCCGATCCCCGGCTCACCCCCGCACAACACCAGCCGGGGCTCACCTTCCACGGCAGCCATGAGCCAGCCGCGCAGGTACGCCATCTCCCGGTGCCGGCCGATCAGCTCGCTGTCGCCCACAGCCCCGACGTTACGTGCCGCGTCCCCACCACAACAGCTCCGCCCGCGACCAGCCCGGCAACGGACGCAACCCCCGCACCGCAGCCTCGTGATCACGGCATCTGCCAGCCAGGCCCCTCAACCGCGAAACAAACCGCTGATCCGACGCTCCATGATCACCGTTCAGTGCCGGACGAACCGTCGTGATTGCGACTGCCGGAGACGCCCAGGCAATTAGTGGATCTAGCGCGATGCCCGCGGTAAGCGATCGTCACGCAGCGCAACTGGCGTTTCAGAGAGGGTGATCGTTCTGCTCCTATGCGTCCTGCGGCGATGAGCAGCGCCGGGAACCCTGCCGA
Source organism: Streptosporangiaceae bacterium (assembly GCA_049284535.1). Classification (GTDB taxonomy): domain Bacteria; phylum Actinomycetota; class Actinomycetes; order Streptosporangiales; family Streptosporangiaceae; genus Palsa-504. The sequence goes on along the minus strand of JBAPYC010000585.1, from coordinate 3,006 downwards.
CCGTGCCACGGTAACCCATAGCTTTCGTGACGGGCTCACCGTATGGCTGCGGAGCCTGTGCTACTGAAGTTCACATATTTCGTAGTCGAGCGTTGTCAGGTCTGCGGACAAGATGCCCTTGCCGACTGCTTGTATCTCGTTGAGCCAGGAATATCGCGGGTCTCCGGTCTCGAAGACGGGAGCGATCATCACGATGGACGCCTGGCCGGGCACGAACCGTATCCGCCCTGCATAGCGCATCAGAACCACCGCGCCGTCCTCGGTCCTGATGGCAATGCGCACGTCGGGAAGCCCGAGCCCGCCGCGGACCATCGTGAGCCAGTCCGCGCTGCTGCCTCCGGCCAGGCTGCCGCTCAGCCGTCCCGACAGGCTGGCGCTGGCGATCTCGGCGATCACGCGCTGCCCGGTAGGGCGTTCCCGGCGTCTAGCGGCTCCTTCAGCCGCACGGTCATCGTGCACAGCGGACTCAATGCGATCATGCTCGGGCTCCGTCGGGTAGCTGCGCGATAGATCGCGGCAGGATGCGAGCATATCCTGGGCTCTTCGGGAAACCCGGGGCGGTTCAGTCGTTGAGCAGCGGCTATAGGCCGGCCGATCCCGATCTAAGACGACGAGAAGACCGCTGCACCCTCGGTCCTTTCTCTGCAGTGAGGCTCTAGCGGTCCGAGGGTCAGAATGAACAACCATTCTGGGCATCGCCTCATATCAAGCATCAACCAGCCGCTGACCGTACCGAACGGCGGATACTTGCGCGCTGCGCGGAACCAGCATGTGTACCGAGCAAGCCAGCGTGCGCGGCTGATCGACCGGGCTTTACTGAGCTGCACGGCGCAGCATTCTGAGTCATGCTGCGCCTGCTGATCGACACGTCCACGGGGCTCGATATGGCCCCACGGCGGGAGGGCCAGAAGTGGATCGTGCCCTCATCTCGGTCAGCCCGCCAAGCGAGAGTCCTGCCGCTGGCGGCGTGCCCGGGCATCTTCGATGTCACAGGTACCGGCCCCCGTAAGTCCCGCTGGGCCGCTAGCCGCAGGCCACGATGATCGCCGGGTCAGCGGAGACCTGGTCATTGGGGCCGTCGAATGCCATCCGTCAGCCCCACAAAATCCCACAAGTCCGCCTCCGGGGCCGCCCCCACAGACATCCCACGGACACGATGGCACTCCGCGGCACATCCCGGCACCAATGCTAGAGTAGAGACGAAAACGTCTCCTGAACAGGCGAAACGCAGGTACAGCAGGCTGACAGCCGTGCCGATCGGTGGTGGTGGTCGGGGGCAGGGTCGAACTGCCGACCTTCCGCTTTTCAGGTGCATTTTGACCGTCGCGGGCTGTCGCTTGGCGTCGCTCGATAAGTCGTTTGACGTGCATGATTGTCGCGGGACATGCTAGGCGTTGCGGAGCGTCTGAGGCCGTTGGCTACCTTTTTGGCTCCCCGTTTGGCCCCCGGAATTAGCAGGCGGAGAGTCACCGCAAAAAGGTCAGCGGGTTACATATTTATATCCTCGCCGTAAGGGCGTTCCATGACGGCAGTCGCGCTCTAGGCGTCAGGCCGCCCGGCGACCTCACCGCGTCAGCGTGCCGTGCGTGCCTCGCTATTGATGATCGTCACCGTGCCGACGATGTGGCTTTCCATGGCGCGGCGGGCTGCATCCTGGTCGCGATCGCGGAGGGCCTGGATGATCAGCTCGTGGTCGTCGTGCCGGGCAGGTACCGCCGATGCCAGCGGCCGCGGGACGCCGGTGGTATTGATCAGCAGGTCAGACATGTCCCACATCCGGCGGCTGATCTCGGTCACCACGGCTGAGTGAGCCATGTCCTGGATGACCCCGTGGAAGCGGCGGTTCAGGACGAGGTAGCTACGCGAACGGGCAGCGTGATCGGGCTCGTCAATGAGGCGCTTGATCTCGCCGTTCACGGCCGCGAGCTGATCGATCTGAGCATGGGTGCAGCGCTGGGCGGCGACGCCGGCGACCGCACCTTCCATGCCACCGAAAATGGCGAAGAAGTCGGTGACGTCCGCGCCACTGTAGACCGGCACACGACAACCGACTTGGGGGATGATCTCGACCAGGCCCTCACTGGACAGCCGGCGGAGCGCCTCCATCACTGGCTGCTTGGATACTCCGTACTCGGCCCGGATGGCTTCGACGGGCAGCCGCTCGCCGGCCTGGAACTCGCCGTCCAGCAGGCGCTCCTTGAGCAGGTCATACACGACAGGGGCCAGGCGGCGACCCGAGGAAGCCGCGGCTGGGCGGACGCCGGGCAGCGGATCGTCACGGTCCTGCCAGGCTGCCGACGTCATGCGCCGAGCCTATCCGCGCCGCGCTTCGCCTCACCCATTACGTACCTCCTCCTGACCGCAGGTTAACGCAGAGTTTCCGGTGAATTTCGGCTCACCTCTTGATGCCTGGCGGGCCGGCATCTATTGTCAACTGAAATGCTAGCATGCCAGTTGCATGCGGCACAGTCCTAGGGAGTCACACCCATGCCGTCCGCACTCGTGACGATGTCGCACTCGCCGCTCATGGGTTTTACTGAGCCCGCCGACCAGGCGCGCGAGCGGGTAGAAGCCGCCTTCGATAATGCGCGGGCCTTCATCGCAGACTTCGCGCCCGAGCTGGTCGTGATCTTCGGCCCGGACCACTACAACGGCTTCTTCTACGACATGATGCCGTCGTTCTGCGTCGGCGCCGTGGCTGAGTCGATTGGCGACTACGACACGCCAGCCGGTCCCCTTCCGGTCGACCACGACGCCGCCCTGGCTCTGACCCGGGCCGTCCTGGACGCCGAGGTCGACGTCACCCTGTCCGAGCGGATGTACGTCGATCATGGTTTCGCGCAGCCGTTGCAGGTCCTGCTGGGCGGCATCGACACGGTAGCGGTGGTGCCGGTGTTCATCAACTGTGTCGCGGTGCCGCTCGGCCCGGCGCGCCGGGCACGGCTGCTCGGGCACGCGATGGGCAAAGGCGCCGCGGCGCTCGGCCGCCGGGTGCTGTTCCTCGGC
>JBAPYC010000584.1:0-5255 GCA_049284535.1 Streptosporangiaceae bacterium | reverse complement strand
CGACCGCTTGCTGCCGGCGGGGCGCGTGCCGGAACCAGGCCGCCCGGCCGGCCAGCCAGCCGCCAGACGCGCCCGTCCTCAGGTAGCCGGCGGCCGCGGCGCCGAGCACCAGTGGGCCGATGATGGTTTTGAGGGCCACGTTGACGTCGCCGAGTTCGGCCAGGACCGTGCGGCATTCCTCGCACTGGTCCAGGTGCGCCGCGACCGTGGCCGCGTCGCGCTTGGACAGCCCACCGCGGACATGGGCACCGAGCTTGGCCGCGACCGGACGGCAGCCGGCCCGGGCCATGCCGGACAGGTGCATCTGCAGATAAGCCTGGCGCAGGCCCTCGCGGGCCCGGTAGGCCAGGGCGGCCACCCCATTTGCGCTGAGGCCGAGCAGCGCCGCCACCTCGGCGGGCCGCTCCCCCTCGATCTCGGTGTGCCAGAGCACCGCCTGCCAGCGTTCGGCCAGCGAGGCATAGGCCCGGGCGATCATGGTCCGCTCCAGACCCTCCACGGCAGGGTCGGCGAACGGCACGTCGGAGTCGAACAACCCGTAGTCGCCGGTGACGACCGGACGCCGTTCGGCCCGATGCTGGTCATAGGCGGTCCGGCGGACCGCGATCAGCAGGTGGGGCCGGAACGCGTCCTCCGGGCCGCCACCGCGGCGCAGCAGGTCCAGTAGCTTGGCGAAGGTCTCCGCGACCACGTCGTCGGCCCCGGACTGGCCACGCACCAGCTGGCGGGCCAGGCCGCGGGCCGCGGCCACGTGCCGCTCGTGCAACGTGGCGTATGCGTCGCCCTGACCGGCCTTGCTGGCCGCGATGAGGTCCGCGTCGCTCGGCGGGAGGGCAGGCGTCGCGGAACTCCCGGGGGTCGCCTCGGGACTTCTACGGGGCCCGGGGGTCGTGGGGCTTCCGGGGGTTGTCGCGGGGCTTCCGGGGGTTGTCGCGGGGCTTCTGGGGGTTGTCGCGGGCTGGGGGCTGGAGCCGATCGGGGGTTGGCTCTCGGGCAGAGTCATTACTCACCGTCCTTGAATGACTCCAATAAGTTACCGAAAGATTCCTCGCAATACGGCGTCATGACAGAACACCTTGACCGTCACCACCTGGAAGCCAGAAATCGCGGCCGATTGCCGGCCGCGATCGCCGGGAGCGGAAGGAGTCAACGCGCGCATGGAACCAGATCGGGAACGTCACCCCGGCGGGTATCCCAGGCACGCCGCGCCTCCGCCTGCTCTCCGGCACGATGCGGCCCGGTTGTGCGACGCCTGGCGGCGGCGCAGCCTGGCCAGCGGCTGGCTGGCCGCCGACGACTGGCATAGCGAGGCAGTCAACGCGGTGGTCGCGGCGGCCTGCGCCATCGGACTGCCGGGGGACGCCGGCCTCTATCGGGAGGTCAGCCTGCCCCGGGGTTCAGACCCGCCCAGGGACGCCGGCCGGGATGCGCTCAATGAGGGGGGCGTCATCCCGGCCGGCGAGGGCTGGCCCGGGGCCAGGAGCTGGCCCGGAACCGAGGTCTCGCCCGGAGGCGGGAGCTGGCCCCCAGGCGGGAGCTGGCCCCCAGGCGGGAGTTGGCCGGCAGGCGGGAGTCTCGCGGGCGGCGATCATGGCCGCCTGGCCCTGGCCTGCGCCTATCTGGGCCGGACCCGCGCCCGGGCCGGGGTCGGGATCTCGGAGACCATCGATGACCTGGCCGCCTTGTTCGCCGTGCTGGCTGGCGAGCAGGACGGCCGCAAGCCGGGCCTTGAGCCCGGTGACTGGCAGGGTGGCCAGAGCGGCGGCGAGCCGCCGCTGCACCTGGTCTGCTCGATCGCGGAGGGTTGGGCCGAGGAGGGGATGGCCCAGTTCTCCCAGGGCGACTGCGAGGATCCGCTCAGCGGACTGGCCACCCTGCCCTACCTGCGCACCCGGCTGGCCGAGGTGTACCGCGAGGCGGCCCAGGCCGGCACCAGCCCGGCCGGGACGCACCGGCTGCTGCTGGTCCGGCTGCCGCACCGGCCCGACCCATGGCGCCGGATGGCCCAGACGATTCTGATCGGTCACGACCTGCGGGCCGCCTTCCCCGGTGGCGAGACGCTCTCGCTGGTCCGGGAGTGCGAGCCGGGGCCGGCCATCGCCCTGGTCCGCGCCTGCGACGACCTGGCGCTGCGGTACGCGCGGCTGCGCAAGACGATCCAGGCCACGCTCGGCACCCAGACCGGCATGTTCCGGCTGCCGGGCCTGCTCCCCGAGGCGCTGCGCCTGGTGGACGAACTGGCCCGCTGAACTCCGCTGGCGTCGGCTCTCCTGTTTGAGGGGGATGGGAAGCCGGCGCCGGCGGTCCCTTCCGCAGGATCGCCAGCCATAGGATCACCAGATATGAGCGACCGCGATGAGCTGCTGGCGGCGATCAAGGCGAAGGCCGTCATGCACGGCGACTTCATCCTGTCCTCGGGCCAGCGTGCCAGCACCTACGTCGACCTGCGCCGGATCCTGCTGGACGGGCGGATTGCGCCGCTGGCCGGCCGGGTCATGCTCGACCTGACGGCGGACCTGGACTACGAGGCGGCCGGCGGCCTGACCCTGGGCGCCGACCCGGTGGCCACGGCCATCATGCACGCGGCGGCCGGCCGCGGCACGCCGGTCGACGCGTTCGTAGTGCGGAAGAAGGAGAAAGATCACGGCACCCAGCGCCGGATCGAGGGCCCGGACGTGGCCGGCCGGCGGGTGCTTGCGGTCGAGGACACCTCGACCACCGGCGCTTCCCCGCTGACCGCGGTGGACGCGCTGCGCGAGGCCGGCGCCGAGGTGGTCGGCGTGGCCGTCCTAGTGAACCGGGGCGCCCGAGAGCACGTCATCGAGCGCGGGCTGGAGTACCGCGCCGCCTACGAGCTAGAGGACCTCGGCATCTGACCGGGGGACATCGGTCCGGGGAACATCTGACCGCGGGACATCGGTCTGGGGGGCGGCGTCCGGGCGGGGCGCGCCTGCCCTGTGTGCGCCCGGCCTGGTGGCCCCGCTCGCCTTACCCCCTGGCCCCTTGACCGCGGCGTCGGTGACTCCGGGGTCGGTAACTCCGGGGGCGGTGAGCGCGGCCTCGCGTCGGACCTGGCGCCAGCGGTAGGCGATGAAGCCGACGATGGCCACGACCACCAGGGCGAACAGGATGTACCCCACAACGGTCAGCCCATGGCTGACGCTCTGCCAGGCGCTGCCGAGCCCGTAACCGATCAGCGACAGCACGGTGACGTAGATGACCGTGCCGATCAGGCTCAGCACGCCGAACCGGCCCGCCGGGATACGAACCAGGCCGGCAACGATCGAGGTGAACGCGCGGATGAAGGGAAGCATCCGGCCCACCGGGATGGCCCAGGCGCCCTTCCCGGCCAGGAAGCGCTCGGCCCGGTCCACGTCGGACTCGGTGATCAGCACGTACCGGCCGATCTTCTTCACCAGCGGCTTGCCGCCGATCCGGCCGACCGCGTAGGACGCGTAGGATCCGGCGAGTTCGGCCAGCGACCCGATGATGATGACCAGGGCGAGGTTAAGATGCCCCTGGTAGGCGAGCACCCCGGCGAAGCCGAACGTGATCTCGGAGGAGATCGGGATGCACGCCGCCTCGAGAAAGCCGAAGAGGATGAGCGCGGCGTAACCCGCCGAGGTGAGAAAGCTCTCCATGGCTGTCTGTTGTACCTCATGCAGAGCACTACCCGGTGCATCTTCATGAGCGCTTCATGTCTTCTAGAGTGAGTTCAGCTTGTGCGTCCAGGGAAGCCTAAGGGAGTTATTCGCCATGCCTATCGCGACCGCTGAGGTCTATGCGCAGATGCTTGATGCGGCCAAGCAGCGCGGCTTCGCTTACCCCTCCATCAACGTGAGCTCCAGCCAGACGCTCAACGCCGCGATCAAAGGCTTCGCGGACGCGGGCAGCGACGGCATCATCCAGGTCTCCACCGGCGGGGCCGAGTACCTGTCCGGCCAGGGCGTCAAGGACATGGTGACCGGATCGGTGGCGCTGGCCGAGTTCGCCCACGTGGTCGCGGGCAAGTACCCGGTCAATATCGCGCTGCACACTGACCACTGCCCCAAGGACAAGCTCGACGGGTTCATGCGGCCGCTGGTCGCGATCTCCGCCGAGCGGGTCGCGGCCGGTCAGGAGCCGCTGTTCCAGTCGCACATGTGGGACGGCTCGGCCGTGCCGCTGGATGAGAACCTGCAGATCGCCGCCGAGCTCCTGGAGCAGTGCGCGGCGGCCAGGACCATCATGGAGATGGAGATCGGGGTGGTCGGCGGCGAGGAGGACGGCGTTGTCGGCGAAATGAACGAGAAGCTGTATAGCACGCCGGAAGACGCGCTGGCCACGGCCGAGGCACTGGGACTTGGCGAACGGGGCCGGTACATGCTGGCCGCGACGTTCGGCAACGTGCACGGCGTGTACAAGCCGGGGCACGTCAAGCTCCGGCCGGGCGTGCTCAAGGAGATCCAGGACGCCGTGGGCCATAAGTACGGGAAGGACAAGCCATTCGACCTGGTCTTCCACGGCGGCTCCGGCTCGGCCCTGGAGGAGATCCGGGAAGCCATCTCCTACGGCGTGGTCAAGATGAACATCGATACCGACACGCAGTACGCGTTCACCCGGCCCGTGGCCGGCCACATGTTCACCAACTACGACGGCGTGCTCAAGGTGGACGGCGGCGTGGGCAGCAAGAAGGCCTACGACCCGCGCAGCTGGGGCAAGGCGGCCGAGGGCGGCATGACCGAGCGGGTCGTGCACGCCTGCGAGGACCTGCTGTCCGCCGGGCACCACCTGTCCTGAGAGGCTGCTTGCCCTGACAGGCTGCTTGTCTTTAGGGGCCACTTGTCCTGAGAGGAATGCCGATGGAACGCGAGAACCTGATAGCCGGGCCGCCAGCCACCCACCTGCTGGAGAACGAGGAGGCGGCCGCCGCGCTGCGGTCGGGCGAGGCGCCCGAGAAGGTGGCCGCGCGCTTCCCGGCCTACTCCGCGGCCTGGGCCGCGCTGGCCGAGCGCGCCTTCGCCCAGGGCGACGCGGTTACCACCTACGCCTACGCCCGGACCGGCTACCACCGCGGCCTGGACCAGCTGCGCCGGTCGGGCTGGCGCGGCCAGGGCCCGGTGCCGTGGGAGCACGAGGCCAACCGCGGGTTCCTGCGCTCGCTGTACATGCTGGGCGCCGCGGCCGCGGCCATCGGCGAGGACGACGAGGCCGACCGCTGCCAGCAGTTCCTGCGCGACAGCAGCCCCGCCGCCGCGGCCGAACTTGGCGGCTAG
>JBAPYC010000583.1:0-3174 GCA_049284535.1 Streptosporangiaceae bacterium | reverse complement strand
GGGGCGGTCCACAAGACGGCAGCGGTCTGCCGGCGGCGCAGGTCGTAGCCCAGTTGAGTGCTGGCGCGTCCGGCGGTGATCGGGGCGCCGTCCAGGATGAGGCTGATCACCTCGAACCGGCGCGCATGGCTGCTGCGGGCCAGTTCCGCGCGCTCGCGCCGCAGCTGCTCGGACAGCGCCGCCACCATGTCATCGACGAAGCCGGCCACCGATCGGGAGCCGGCCTCCAGCGCCTGATGCAACACCGCCGGGTCCGAGGACAGCGAGAACGTGGTCGCGCATCCAGTACCCCCACACGATGTTCTGCCCGGTGTGGTAGGTCGTGTACACGCTCTGCTCGATGCCGCGGCGGAACGCTTCGCGGGCAATGCCGAGCACCTCGGGGGTAAGGTTGGCCGGCACCCGCCCGCCAGGGTCCTTCAGCATGCTGGCGGCCAGGTGCAACACGTTCGCCCGGGTGCTCGCGACGACCTCGGCGGCCAGGTCGCGCGCGGCGTTCTCGGCGGCACCTGGGCCTACGGTGGCGACTCCCCCGGGTTCTGGTGGGGGCAGCTGGAATTCGAGGCCGGCCCGAAGGTCGAGCTGATGAAGCCTGACGGCGGACCCGATGCGGCCTTCCTCGAGCGCTTTCTCGCCTCCCGCGGCCCCGGCCCGCACCATCTCAACTTCGTCGTCAGCGACATCCGGGGCGACACTGGCCCGCGTCCGGGCACACGGGATCGAGCCTGTCGGCGTCAACCTGGACCACCCGCACTGGAAGGAGGCGTTCCTGCATCCGCGGGACGTCCACGGCATCGTCATCCAGGTCGCCCAGCAGGACGGTGACCCGGGCGGGCGCGCACCGGCGGAACTACCCGAGCCGGGCCGGCCAGCATCGTTTGACCTGATCGAGCACCACGCCGGTGACATCGATCGCGCGACACGGCTGTTCCGGGACGTCCTGGACGGCCAGCTCGAGTGGTCCGGGGAGCAGGCTGCCGAGCTGACCTGGCCGGGTGGCAAGCGGATCAGGCTCGTCCGGGAGGAGGGCCTGCCGCTGGACGGCGCCCTGCACCACGTCCGCTTCACCCGCGACGGCGCCGGCTTCAGCCCGGCCGAGCGCGAGCGTGCGGGACTGCTCGCCACACGGCTCGGCCTCACGGTCGAGCTTGCGGGCTAGCCGGATCCTCCCAGGTCAGCCTCCCGCGGACCGCCCGGCCGTGGCGAGCTCCGGCATAGTGGCGACATCGGTCTTGCTCCGGTCCGGCAGCAAGGCGGCGGCGGCCAGAGTGATCACCACGCACGCGATGATGTAGATGGCGATCGCCTGCCAGCCGAAGGTCGGCAGCATCCACGTCGCGAGCAGCGGAGCCGGGCCGCCGGCGATGAGCGAGGCGGCCTGGTAGCCCAAGCCGCTGCCGGCGTAGGCCAGCCCAGTCGGGAAGTTCTCCGCGATGTAGGAGGACTGCGGGCCGTACTGCATCGCGTGCGGGATGGCGATTAGCGCCGTGCCGAGGATGATGAAGCCCAGGGCTGCGGTGTTGAGCAGGAGGAAGAAGGGGAACGCGGCGATCCCCATCACGATCGCCCCGGTGACATAGACTCGCCTGCGGCCTAGCCGGTCACTGAGGCCTCCGAAAGTCGGGATCAGGACGAGCTCGAGCGCGCCGCCCACGGTCACTGCGGCCAGCCCGACGCCGGTGCTCTTGTGCAGGTTGTCCTTGATGTAGTCCAGGGCGAACGCCGTGTAGATGTAGAACGGCGCCTGCTCCGACATCCGCAGCAGCGCGCTGAGCACAATCTCCTTGGGGTACCGGCGGATCACATTGAGCACCGGAACCTTGGCCACGGTCCGCTTCTCCACCAGCTCGGCGAACAGCGGTGTCTCCAGCACCTTCAGCCGCACCCACAGGCCGATGGCTACCAGTACCAGGCTGGCCAGGAACGGGATCCGCCAAGCCCAGGCCTTGAACGCGTCCGGCGCGGCCAGCGCGATGGCGGTCATCATCCCGGTGCCGAGCAGCAGCCCGATCGGCACGCCGATCTGCGGCCAGCTCGCCATCAACCCGCGCTTGCGCTGCTTGCCCCACTCCATGGACAGCAGTACCGAGCCGCTCCACTCGCCGCCCACCGCGACGCCCTGCAGCACCCGCAGCACCACGAGCAGGATCGGCGCCGCGACGCCGATGGTGCTGGTCCCCGGCAGGACGCCGACCAGGGCGCTGGACAGGCCCATCATCAGCAGCGTGATGATCAGCGTGGCCTTGCGGCCGATCCGGTCACCCCAGTGACCGAAGATGGCCGCGCCCACCGGCCGGGCCGCGAACCCGACAGCGTAGGTGGCGAACGATTCCAGCGTTCCCGCGTAGGCGCTTGAGGCGGGGAAGAAGACCGCGGGGAACACGATGGCCGCGGCTGTGCCGTAAAGGAAGAAGTCGTACCACTCGATCGAGGTCCCGACCACGCTGGCCACCGCGGCCAGCCGGATCTGCCGCCTGCGCCCGGTTTCGTCTACCGACGTGGCGCGGCCGGATTCTTCGGGTTGGAGCACCATAGGGGTTCCTTCCTGACCGTCCCCCGGCCGGTCTTCGCCTGTCTTCTCGCGGCTACCGAGAAAACCCGCGCCAAAACCTGCTTACCGGAAAACAGAGGCGGCCCTCAGGGCCTGGCGGCCCCAGCGCGGCGCGCTGGCCAGACGCAATGCGCCAGCTCAGTCAGAAGGATCACGAAAATGGCGACTGGGACAGCCACCCGCGGCGACCTGCCCTGCGTGTTCGTGCAGATAGCGGAGGCGGACGGGAATCGAACCCGCCAGCGCCGCAGCGCAGCGCTCACCGGTTTTGAAGACCGGGGGGCCCACCAGGAACCCAGACGCCTCCGCGTCGACTCTACTGCCCGGCCGCGGTCAGCCCGGGGACGGGCAGCCCGGGGACGGTCAGGGGGTCAGCCGGTGCAGGTCCCGGGGGAACAGCGTGACCTCCGGATGTTCTCGGCCTGGGTCAGGCGGGCGGTCCAGCGTTCGAGCCCGATCGCGAACCCGCCGTGCGGCGGCATGCCGTGGGCGAACCCTTCCAGGTAGTCCGCGTAGGCGGCCGGGTCCTCGCCGCGAGCCCGGATGGCGGCCAGGTAGTCCGAGTGCCGGTGCAGGCGCTGCCCTCCGGTCACCAGCTCCAGGCCGCGGAAGAGCAGGTCGAA
>JBAPYC010000582.1:0-1945 GCA_049284535.1 Streptosporangiaceae bacterium | reverse complement strand
GGCAACTATGCCTACCTGGGCCGCCGGGACAGCATGGTGAAGGTCCGCGGTTACCGGGTGGAGCTGGGCGAGGTGGAAGCCACGCTGTACCGGCACCCGGCCATCCGGGAGGCGGCGGTGCTGCCGGTGCCGGATGAGCTGCTCGGCAGCCACCTCCGGGCGGTCATCACCGCCGACGGCGGCAGCAACCTCACCCGCGAGAACGTGCTGGACCACTGCCGACGGTGGCTGCCGAGCTACATGGTGCCGGACATCGTCCAGTTCCGGAAGGAGATGCCGAGAACCTCGACCGGCAAGGTCGACCGGGCCGGCCTCGCCCAGGAGCGGACCGAGCTGGAGCCGGCCGGAGACGGCCGGCGGAACAAGGGCTAGCAGACACACAAGAAAAGGAGTGTGCCCAAATGGAGACGGTCATCAACGACTACATCAGCCGGGAAATCGTCCCGGACGCGGCGCTGCTGCCGCTCGCGGACGACACATCACTGCTGGACAGCGGCATCCTCGATTCGCTGAGCCTGCTCAGGCTGGTGGTCTTCCTGGAAGAGCGGTTCGGGATCACGATGGGCGACGCGGATCTGCTCCCGGAGAATTTCGCCAGCGTGAACGCGATCTGCGCCTACCTCCGCGCCCGCGAGCCCGGAAAGGAGGCGGCGCGTGGGTGACAACCGCGTGCCGCGGGACCCGCAGCTCCCCACTCACTGGTTCAACATCCTGCACGACCGGCCGCAGTACGTAACCTCGGCTGTGTCGAGGTCACGATTGAGGGGAGAGGCGAAAACGGCGGGACACGGCGCACTGCTCCAGCAGCCGTTGTCACTCGCACGGCAGTCCATTAACACGGCCGATCGGTACATACCGATCCCTGACGAGGTCCTGGACCTGTATGCGCAGTACCGTCCCACGCCGTTGCGCAGGGCAGCGCGTCTGGAGGAGCACCTCGCCGCCAACGCCCGTATCTACTACAAGTACGAGGGCGCCAACCTCACCGGGAGCCACAAGCTCAACACGGCCCTGGCGCAGGGCTACTACTACTCTCGTGCGGGCGTGAAGCACCTGGTCACGGGCACAGCCGCGGGTCAGTGGGGGACCGCTCTCGCTTACGCTTGCCAGGTCATGAATCTTGGCTGCACGGTTTTCATGGTCAGATCCACCCTGCGCCAGAAGCCCATCCGCGGCGACATGATGCGGCTCTTCGGTGCGGTCGTCCATGAGAGCCCTAGCGACCTGACTGAAGTCGGGCGGAGGGTGCTCAAAGAATATCCGGAGGCGACCGGTACCCAATCAGTGGCTAATGGGGAAGCTCTTGAGCTCGTAGAAGAAGACAGCGAATCACGGTTTGCCGTCGGGAGCGGCGAGAACTCGGTGTTGCTCCACCAGACGGTCATCGGCCAGGAGGCCGTCTCGCAGATGGCCCTGCTGGGCGAGTTCCCCGATTGCGTCATTGCATCTATGGGCGCCGGATCGAACTTCGGCGGGATCGCGCTGCCCTTCCTAGGTGCGGCGAAGGATTCCGGGAGGTCGGTTCGGCTTGTCGCGGTCGAGTCGGCCGCGTGCCCGAAGCTGACACGAGGTCGGTACGTGTACGACCTAAGCGATGCTATGGGCACCTCCCCGATCACCAAGGTCTACTCGCTCGGCAGCACCTACGTGCCGCCGCCGGTGTACGCGGGCGGTCTGCGGCACCACAGCGCCGGGCCGCTGGCGAGCGCCATGCACGCCGACGGCACCTTGGAGCCGATGGACATCGACCAGCTCACTTCGTTCCGGGCCGGCATGCTCTTCTGCGAGGCTGAGGGCATTCTGCCCGCCCCCGAATCCGCCCACGCGGTGGCCGGGATGATCGATGTCGTGTCGCGGCACCCGCGCCAGGAGCCCCCGCTGGTCGTCCTCGTGAACATCAGCGGGCACGGCTTGCTGGACCTGGGTGCCTACAGCCGTTTCGCCG
>JBAPYC010000581.1:0-9144 GCA_049284535.1 Streptosporangiaceae bacterium | reverse complement strand
GGAACATCCGGGGTCGCAGTTCCCAGCGGAGCACGTTGGCCCACTGGTTCAGCAGCAGCGGCAGGTCGCGGTACGAGCTGATCCACTTGGCCATCATCTCCCCGACGATCGTTTCCGACGTCGGGCGGACGATCAGCGGCTCCTCCAGTTCCTTGCCGCCCGCGTGGGTGACCGTGAAGAACTCTGGCGCGAACCCCTCGATGTGGTCGGCTTCGCGCTGCATATAGCTCTGCGGGATGAGCAGCGGGAAGTAGGCGTTCTGGTGCCCAGTGGCCTTGATCCGGCCGTCCAGGTCAGCCTGCAGCAGTTCCCAGATCCGGTACCCGTAGGGCCTGATCACCATGCTGCCGCGGACCGGCCCCCGCTCCACGAGTTCGGCACGGAAGACCACATCGTTGTACCAGGCCGAGAAGTCCTCGCTCTGCGGGGTAACGCTGCGCTCATCACGTGCCATGATCTTCAGGTTACCGAGCCAATGCAGCCATGAAGGCGAGGGAATGGCCGATGCTGCGGGAACTGATGCAAGAGATGTTCAGCCAGATGGTGGAGGCAAAGGACATCTCCCAGGTCGAGAAGTACTACGACCCCGATTTCCTGCTCTGCACCAACGGGCAGGCCCAGGATTACTCTGCCTTCCACGCTGGTCATGCGCGGGTATATCCGACCGGGTTCAGCTACGCCGTCGAGTACGACGGCGAGGCTTGGGTCGAGGGCGGGGACCGGCTCGGCGGGCGGATGTGGATTACCACGAAACGCCCGGGGAGGACGCGACCCGTATCGAGGTGATCTTCCTGGCCGCCTCCCGGCAAGGGCGCATCCATCGGTTGTAGGAGCTGACCTGGCCCCACTGGTCACAGCTGAAGGCATTCGAAACCTACAGCTGACGGCGTAACCGACTCTGAGGTACCTGAGGACCTGAGTGATGCGGGCTAGGGGTTTCTCCACGGACTGCTCTCGGCTAAGGCAACAGTGGACCTGTACACGGATCAGCTGAATCGAGAAGGGAGACCCGGCCATCAACAAGCAGATCGCCGATCCTGACCAGAGGATGAGTACGGATGGAATACGCGCCGCGCTAGATCCCTAACCAGCCCCGGGACGACCGGGACATCCGCGCTTACGCCCGCGAACTTCTGCCATTCCCGAGCCTGAACTGGGTCGTTTCCGTGTCCGTCCTTCAATCTGTTCAGGCAGGCGGGCGTAGCCTGCGAAGGTGCGAAGTCGCGATGCCGAGCGGGTCAGGCTGAGGGCCGAGCGTGACAAGCTGAGGGCGGCAGACCCCGAGGGTTTGGCTGATGCCTGGGCGATGATCGAGGACATCTGGGCCGGGACTGTCGCCCGGGCCAGGGAGCTGCCTGAACCGGTCCTGCACGAGCAGGTTGGGGGCGAGTGGAGCTTCGTGCAGACCCACCGTCACCTCGTGCTGGCCACGGACTGCTGGCTGCGCCGGATGGTGAAAGGGATTAGCCGCCCTTACCATCCATGGGGCCTGGGCGGATCATGGCTCACCAGTCCCCGCCGCTGGGGCCTCGACCCGGATGCTGACCCCCTGCTCGGCCAGGTGCTCGATCTGCGCCAGGACCGCATGGGCGAGGTACGCGACGTGATCGCCGCCGCGACGGCTGGGGAGCTGGAACGGAACTGCGTTGCTCCCGCCAGCCCTGGCCACCCGCGCAAGGACCACACCGTGCTGCAGTGCCTGCACGTGATCCTCAAAGAGGAATGGCAGCACCACCGGTACGCGGTCCGGGACCTTAAGGTCCTCGAGAGGCAGGACAGCTCCTAGGCGCTGCTGTATTTGTGTCGAGTAAGCCTTGACAGGCACCGGGTGAGGCTGGCCTTTCGGGGCTCTTCGACGTTAACCGGGTTGCGTAGCTGTCTGCTGACGGGTGTAGCGACCGGGCAAGGGCTGGCGTGTCGCTGCAGCGGCGTGCCCGCGGCTTTCAGATCATGGTTCTTTCCACGGATCATGATCATTAGAGAGCTACGGGCACACGCCGTCTGGAGGCTTCGGGCTGCGAGTACGAGCGACGGATTGCAGGGCTACCATCGGGTCCATGGCGCCTCGCCTCGCGGACGACGAGCTCACGGCTTTCCTGGATGACTCCAATGCACGGCAGATCCCCTCCGCGGCCGATACCGGAGCGGCAGCCCTGCGGGCAGCGGCCGCAGAGCGGGCAGCGGCTAGAGCCAAGGGGCCCGAGCTGAGCGCCGTTCGTGACCTCCATGTACCGCCTGACGGCCGTGCGGCTCGCCTGTACCGGCCCACGGCTCAGGCCACTTCGCTCGTCATCTACCTTCACGGCGGCGGCTTTGTGTTCGGAGACCTGGACACCCACGACCGCGCCTGCCGGCGCCTCGCCGATCGCTCGGGCGTGCCGGTGCTCGCCTTGGACTACCGCCGGGCACCTGAGCATCCTTGGCCTGCGGCAGTCGACGACGCCGTCGCAGCACTGCGGTGGGTCGTGTCGCAGCCACCGGAGCTGCAGATAGCACCTGCGGCGGTGGCAATTGCAGGCGACAGTGCGGGCGGCACGATCGCCGCCCTGGCCTGCGTGCGCCTGCGCGATGAAGCACCCGAAATGCTGCCCGGCGTGCAGGTGCTGATCTACGCGAACACCGATCTCAGCAATTCGGGTGCCTCGATGGGAGAGAAAAGTCATGGCTTCGGCCTGGACGTTGCTGATATCGAGTGGTTCAACAGTCAGTGGGTCCCCGAACCGGCGATGCTCACCGATCCGCGGGTGAGCCCGCTTTTCGCGCCCGACCTGACCGGGCTTCCTGCCGCACTCGTCATCACCTGCGAGCACGATCCACTACGCGACCAGGGCGAGGCCTACGCCGCGCGCCTCCGGGAAGCCGGCGTTCGCACGACCGTCCGCCGCGAGCAGGGCATGGTCCACAACTTCATGCTGTGGGACACGATCTCGCCGGCATGTGCCGCCGCCGCCGATCGCGTCGCGGCCGACCTTGCTGTATCGCTGAGGCAACAAGACTCCTGATCAGCGGTGCTCAGCCTGCCGCTGCTCAGGCACCGCGATTTCGTCTCGCTGCCGGCGGCGCCGCTAGCCCGCAGGCCGAGCCGGCTGTCAGCGAGGGCGCCCGATGACGGGCTGAAGGCCCCGGCATCCAGGATCGTGGAACCTTTGCCGGGTCGCGTGGAGGGCTGGCAATCCCGCGCCGGGTGAAGGCCGTCCCCGGCTGGTGACCGGCCGCACACCATCAGGCGCGGTGGGCCAGACTGGTGTCATGGACCGGCAAACGATCGCGGCCGGGTGGCTCACGCTGCGCCCGTTCACGCCCGCCGACATCCCGTGGGTTTACGAGGTATCGCTGGACCCGGTACTGCAGCGCTTCATGCAGGTTCCCTTGCCCTACCGGCTCGAGGATGCGGTGTCCCACGTCGAGCAGGCGTATATCGCCGGCTGGGACGACGGTCGCCGGGCTGAGTTCGTAGCTGAGGATGCTGCCACTGGCACTCCGCTGGGCCGGGTCGGCCTGCGCCTGGGAGAGCCTGGCGCGGCCGAAGTGGGGTACTGGGTCGACCCGCGCGCCCGCAAGCGTGGCGTCGCCACCATCGCGGTCCGGGCGGTCTGCCAGTGGGCCGTCACGACGGCGGGCATCGAACTTATCGAATGGCGCTGCCAAGCAGGCAACGTCGCTTCCCGCCGGGTCGCGGAGAAGGCCGGATTCCTCATCGAGGCGACGCTGCGTAAGCGGCGCGTCCGCCACGGCGTGCGGGTGGACGAGTGGGTCGGTTCGTTGCTCCGCGACGAGGTGATGGCTGCCCCAGCTAGCCTCACGGATGGAGCACGAGACCAGCGGTGTAAGTGATCAGCATCGACAGAACACCGATCCCCGCTGTTCGCATTACCGGACGCGCCGGGTGGACATCGGACATCCGCGCCGAGATCCAGCCCGTCAACCCCAATGCCAGCACCACGATTACGAAGGTCACAGGCGCTCTCGATGGCCCGGGTATCAGCACGATGGCCAGCCAGGGAAGTATCGCGCCCGCCGCGAACGCCGCACCGACCGCTAGCGCATCGCGGAACGGGGAAGTCAGGGAGGCGAGCGTGATGCCATACTCCGCCTCGGCATGCGCCGCCAGCGCATCGTGAGCAGTCAGTTCGATTGCGACCTGTCTGGCGAGGCCAGGGGAAAGACCACGGGACACGTATAGCTGGGTCAGCTCATCGAGTTCCGCGTCGGGCGTGGTCTCGATCTGGACTCGTTCCCTGGCCAGCTGGGCCACCTGCTGGTCGTACTCGGCACGTAGTTTGGAGTACTCGACTGCGCCCATGGCAAGTGTCCCGGCCACAAGCCCGGCGAACCCGGCGAATATGAGCACACTCAAGCCGGCGCCCGCGCCGGCGAATCCCTCGCAGATCCCGGCCGAGGTCAGAATTCCGTCGCTGGATTCGGGTATATGCGGGCGCAGCCACTCGATGATCCTTCCCGCGGTGCCCTTCACCATCACTCGCCCTCGAACTTGTCGTCAGCTTGTCCGACTGGCCTGGCCAGGTCTTGTTCTCCCTGCACTCCTTCGGGTGACGTGGATAGGCCCTGCGGCGTTTGGCTGCCCTGGTTATGCCCCAGTTCACCTGGAATTTTACGCAGGTTCACCTGAGATCTTAAGCACGCGAAGCCTGGAGGACGGTCCGGGCCTTCGGCGGAGATTCGCCGCGCGCTCCGGGCCTGCAATGGTCAGGACCTGTGGACGGGAGCCGGACCGACCCAGCGGTGATAGGCGTCCAGGTCGACGTTGCTGCCGCACACGATGGTGACGACGTGCCGGCCGGCGAAGCGGTCACGGTCTTCGAGGATCGCCGCGATGCCGAGCGCGGCCGACGGTTCGACGACGAGGCCAGCGTGCTCGAGGAGCATCCGCATGCCGGCGATGATCGACGCCTCCTGGACCAGGACGGCGTCGTCAGCGACCAGGAGAAGGTCGCCCAGGACAGCCGGGATGGGACGCCGGCCGGCGACGCCGTCAGCGATGGTGCTGGTCGAGTCGGTCGTCACGACGCGCCGCTGGCGCCACGAGTGTGTCATCGCCGGCGCGCCCAGCGGCTGGATGCAAATCACCTCGACTTCGGGTGCCCAGGCCTTCATCACATGACCCACACCGGTGGCCAGCGCCCCGCCGCCGAGAGCGATCAGGACGGCGTCGAACGACGGCACGGTACCCACCAGTTCCAGGCCGATGGTGGCCGCGCCCTCGCAGGTTTCGATGTCCAGGCTGTCCTCGACCAGCCGGGTGCCGTCGTACCGCGCGAGGGCCGACGCCCGCTCGCGAGCCATGTCGAAGTCGCCGTCCACCAGCTCCAGCCTGGCGTCCAATGCGCGGATGCGATCAAGCTTGGCCGCAGGCGCGAAGCGGGATGCCACGACGGTGACGTCGAGCCCCCGGCTGCGACCGGACCAGGCGAGGGCCTGCCCAAGGTTGCCCGCGCTGGCGCACACCACAGCTCGCGAGCCGTTGCCCGCGAGCAGGCTCGCGACGACCTCAGTGCCGCGGGCCTTGAAGCTGCGGACCGGGTTCGCCGTTTCGAGCTTGATGCTCACCGTGCACCCGAGGCCGGGCTCCAGCGCCTCGCAGCGGTACAGCGGAGTGTCGAGAAAAACCGGGTCGATCACCCGGCGAGCCGCCCGGATCCGGGGAGTGTCGAGGCGTGTCTCCTGCACGGCTCACCAGCGTAGCGCCGCCGGTGCTGTCCCATTTTGAGGAACGCCTGGGGGCCAGTGCCCGTGCTGGGAGGCGAGCCAGCACCGGCGGAGAGGTAATGCTGTAGCAGTGCGTGGATTTATGCCCGCCGCCCGGCCGCGCGGCGCGACTTCCCTTTTCTCGGCCTTCATGCGCTGCGCGCGCCCTGGAAACCGTACCGAGAATTCCGAAGAGGGGGTCGCTATCGCTGCGACGATTGCTTCTTCGCCGGGGACACGATACTAACGGACCAGGATCGGGGTTTAAGTAGGGCAGCAACGCCAGGCCACGTGCGCGGCGTGAGGACGGGGACAGCCAGGGAGGCAGCGACATGCCGAGCGGGCAGTTGTATGACGCCATCGGAGCCACTTACACGGCGACGCGGCGCACGGAGCCGCGGATCGCCGCCAGGGTCTGGGCTGCGCTCGGCGATGCGCGGACGGTACTGAATGTCGGGGCTGGCGCCGGCTCCTACGAGCCTCCCGGCCGTGACGTAACCGCGGTGGAACCGTCCGCACTCATGCGGGCGCAGCGACCCGCAGGCGCGGCACCGTGCGTGGCCGCCACTGCGGAGAGCCTTCCGTTCGAGGATCAGTCCTTCGACGCCGCGATGGCTTTTAGCACCATTCATCACTGGCAGGACCCGATCGCCGGCCTGCACGAGATGCAGCGCGTGGCCCGCCGCGTGGTGGTGTTCACACACGACACCAGTGACACCGGATGGCTACGTCGGTTCTGGCTTACTCGCGATTACCTCCCTGAGGTCGCTGACCTCATCGTCGGCCGGCCTTCGCTGACCGAGATGGCCTGGGCGATCGGAGCCCGCGTGGAGCCGGTACTTATTCCGTGGGACTGCGCGGACGGCTTCTTCGAGGGCTACTGGCGCCGGCCCGAGGCCTACCTGGACGATGATGTACGTCGCGGAGTATCGGTGTGGGCCAGAGTCGGGCCGCAGGCCGAACAGCGTGCAGTGCGCAGCCTGCGTGATGACCTTGTCGCAGGCCGGTGGGCCGAACGCAACCGCGACCTCGTCGCTCTCGATGCAGCGGAGCTGGGCCTTCGCCTGCTCATAAGCTGAACCCCGTCGCGCATCGGTATCAGTACGAAGTCTGTCCGCTCCCGTTTAGCTTCCGCACTTGGACATCGGGGGAGATGAAATGCGAACCGCAGGTCACCGGATACTGTGTGACCTGCGGCCTCTTGGTCCCGAACTAGCGGCAGCACTGGGCCGATGGCAACAGACGGAAGTCGCCGTGGAGATCGTTCCAGATCGCGGCTAACCAGGGAAGTTCGCCGTCGTTGTCTGCCAGCGCGCCCAGCGCAGTGTCGAGGCGGTTGCGGCTATTGAGAGCGCTGGGTGGTCGGCGCCCAGAGTGCGGCTGCGGGCTCCTCCCTGCGACGGCCTCTGTGGTCACGGTAACGCCGCCCCACCCGCGCCAGCCCTCATGCTAGTCTTCTAGAACTCTAGAAGTAAGGCGGCGAGATGTACGCAGGCGAGATCACCACCGTGACACCGCGCGTGCCGGATAGCCCGGCCATGCCCGCGAACCCCGGCCCGGCCATGTCTGCCGACCCTGGCCCCGGCGGCCGGTTCGGCCCGTTCGGTGGCCGCTTCGTCCCTGAAGCCCTGGTCCCGGCGTGCGAGGAGCTGGAGGCGGAATTCCGCGCCGCCTGGGCCGACGGGGCCTTCCGCGCCGAGCTCGACACCCTGCTCCGCGACTACGCCGGCCGCCCCACCCCGGTGACCGCGGCGGCCACGCTGTCCCGCGAACTCGGCCTGAGGGTCCTGCTCAAGCGCGAGGACCTGGCCCACACCGGCAGCCACAAGATCAACAACGTCGTGGCCCAGGGCCTCCTGGCCCGCCGGATGGGCAAGACCGAGCTGGTCGCCGAGACCGGGGCGGGCCAGCATGGCGTCGCCGCCGCCACCATCGCCGCTCACCTCGGCCTGGGCTGCACCGTGTTCATGGGTGCCACCGACATCGAGCGCCAGGAACTGAACGTCTTCCGGATGGAGCTGCTCGGCGCCACCGTCGTCGCGGTGACCACCGGGTCGCGCACGCTCAAGGACGCAACCACCCAGGCACTGCGGCACTGGGTCACCACGGTCGACTCGACCCACTACTGCGTCGGCTCGGTGGTCGGCCCGCACCCCTACCCGTGGATGGTCCGGGAGTTCCAGCGGGTCATCGGCGACGAGGCCAGGGCCCAGTGCGCGCGACTGCTGCCCGGTGCCGTCCCCGACGCGGTGGTTGCCTGCGTCGGCGGCGGCTCGAACGCGGCGGGCACGTTCGCCGGGTTCGCGGCCACGCCCGCTCGCCTGATCGGCGTGGAGGCCGGCGGGGGAGCCGCCCTGAGCAATGGCCGCCCGGGAGTGCTGCATGGCTTCCTGTCCTCGTTTCTCCAGGATGAGTTCGGGCAGATCACCGAGGCCCAGTCCGTGTCGGCGGGCCTGGACTACCCGGGGGTGGGTCCCGAGCACGCGCATCTCGCCCAGACCCGGCGGGCCGAGTACCACACCGTGGATGACGCCGAGGCGATCGCCGCCGTCGGGCTGTGCGCCCGGGCCGAGGGGATCCTGCCCGCGCTGGAGTCAGCGCACGCGCTGGCCTGGGTCGCCGGCGCCGCGCGGTCCGGCGACCTGCCCGCCGGGACCAGCGTCCTGGTCACCCTGTCCGGCCGCGGCGACAAGGACGCCGCCCAGCTGAGAGAGCTCACCCGTGGCCGCCGTTGAGACCGTGCTCGAGACCGCCCGCGCCGCCGGCCGGCCGAGCCTGGTCACCTACGTCACCGGCGGGGTCCGCGCTGACTGGACCGGGCTGCTCGCCGCCATGGCCGCCGCCGGCGCGGACGCGGTTGAGGTCGCGCTGCCGTTCTCCGACCCGGTGCTCGACGGCCCGGTCATCCAGCAGGCCTCGGCGCAGGCCATCGCTCGCGGCGCCACCGTCGAGGCCATCCTGGACGAGCTGCACGGGGCCGACACCGGCGGCGTCCCGCTCATCGCCATGACCTACGCCAACCACGCCTACAGCCGGGGCCTGGACCGCTTCTGCCGCGCGCTGGCCGCGGCCGGCTTCGCCGGCGTGATCATCCCCGACCTCCCGTCCGGCGAGGCGGACGGCTACCTGGCCGTCGCGGCCGCAGCCGGGCTCGACGCTACGCTGATGGTCGCGCCGGCCACGCCCAGCCACCAGCTGCGGCTGATCGCCGCCCGCACCCGCGGCTTCCTCTACGTCATGGGCGTCATGAACACAACCGGTGCCACCAGCCAGAACTCCGATGCTCAGCGATGGGCCCTGGCCGGCCGGGCGCGGTCGCTCAGCGCCCGCCCGGCCCTGATCGGCTTCGGCATCGACACCCCCGGCCGCGCCGCGGCCGCGATCCGGCACGCCGACGGCGTCATCGTGGCCTCCGCGCTGATGCGCCGTGTCCTGGCC
>JBAPYC010000580.1:0-4063 GCA_049284535.1 Streptosporangiaceae bacterium | reverse complement strand
GGCCGGGCGCTGTCCGCGTCCGGGCTGGCCGTGGCCACGGCCGGCTCCTACCTGGGCGGGCACCTGGCGCTGCGGCTGGGCGCGGGCAGCAGCCACGCCGAGCCGATCGGCCACCTGGCCGGGCTGGGCTGGCACGACCTGTGCGCGCTGACCGAACTCCCGGACTCCCAGCCGGTGCGCCGGCAGCTCGGTTACCTGTCGCTGCTGGTGTACCGGGCGGGTCCGGAGGTCAGCGTGCTGTCAGACCGGTGCTCGCACCTCGGCGGGCCCCTGCATCAGGGCCGGATCGTCACCGAGCGGGGGGTGGCCTGCATCACCTGCCCCTGGCACGGGTCCACCTTCGCCGTCAGCGACGGGACGGTCGTGCACGGGCCCGGTACCGCTCGCCAGCCATCGTTCGAGACGCGCGTGACGACCGACGGGCGGGTCGAGCTGCGGCCCCGGAACTGAGGGACCCACGGGCGCTACTCGCTGCTCGCTATTTAGCGGGCGCGCGCGGTCCAGCGCTGCTGGCGGTGCTCGATCTCCAGCTGGACGCCGAAGGCGCGGGACAGGTTCTTGGCGGTGAAGACCTCATCGATCGGCCCGGCGGCCAGGACCGAGCCGCGGCGCAGCAGCATGGCGTGGGTGAAGCCGTCCGGGACCTCTTCCACGTGGTGCGTGACCAGGACCATCATCGGCGCCTTGGGGTCCTTGGCGAGCTTGGTCAGCCGCCGCAGCAGATCCTCCCGGCCGCCGAGGTCCAGGCCGGCCGCAGGCTCGTCGAGCAGCAGCAGCTCCGGATCGGGCATCAGGGCCCGGGCGATCTGCACCCGCTTGCGCTCGCCCTCGCTCAGGGTGGAGAACCGGCGCCGGATCAGGTGCGCGCAGCCCAGCGCGTCGAGTATCTCCACCGCCCGGGTGACATCGGCGGAGTCGTACTCCTCCTTCCACCGGCCCAGGATGGCGTAGGAGGCGGTGAGGACCAGGTCGATGACCTTCTCCCCCGGTGGGACCTGCTCGGCGATGGCGGCGCTGGTCAGCCCGATGCGGGGGCGCAGGTCGAAGATGTCCACCTCGCCGAGCCGCTCGCCGAGTATGTCCACGGTGCCCTCGGTGGCGAACAGCATGGTCGACGCCACCTGGAGCAGGGTGGTCTTGCCCGCGCCGTTCGGCCCGATCAGGATCCAGCGCTCGTCGCCGTGCGCCGTCCAGTCCACGTTGCGCAGCAGCACGGCCGAGTCACGCCGGACCTCCACACCGCGTAGCCGCAGCACCTCGTCGGACATCTGGGCCCCTTCCTCACTCGCCGCCGGAACGGCCGCCGAGACCGAACCTACGTCACCGCACCCCGGTCAGCCCACCCGGACCGAACTACTGGTCACTGCGGATCTGCGGCGGCCGCCGGCTTGTCCGGTTTTGCGGTCACCCGCTGACCGTGAAACAGGACAAAAATACCCTTGCATATATGAACGTGATGGCGCACCTATTGTGTTAAGTAGGTCACACATAATAGGGAATTGCCCGGCCGCCAGGAAGGGCGCCCGGCGGCGGGCCGCCCTTCTGCGCGTCCCGCCCGGCCCTGTGGCTGGAGTCCGCGGAACCAGCGAGGCCGGCGGCGGCCAACCGTTCGCTAGCGCATTCGTAAGGTGCTCCCTAACTGGAGGGGAGTACGAAATGACGCATTGTGTCCGGGCTTGATATTCGTTATCCGAATCGGCGATTAAATATTGCCACTTCCGTGACTTATTCATTACGGTACGCTACGCTCGCTGCTTGCTTGATTACTGACAACTACTACTTAGTGACCGTGCGGGAGCAAATCCCGCAAGGGAGGAGCGGGAATGGCAGTGCGTATCCGCTTGACCGCAAGTTGTTTTGCCATCGGCGTGGCAGCGTTGATGGCCACCGGGACCGCCGCGCACGCGAGCACGCTGTCCACGGCTGGAACCACCGCCAGGGTTTCCGCGGCCGGCGACGGCAGCGGCGGCAGCGGCTGGGCTGACGACAGCTCCAATGGCGGCAGCGGCAGCTGGGCTGACGACAGCTCCAGTGGCGGCGGCAGCGGCAGCGGCAGCGGCAGCAACGGCGGCAGCGACGACAAGTCCTGGTCCCCGACCCCGACCCCGTCGCCAACCTGGACGAAGACAAAGAAGCCTTGCCAGCCCAAGAAACCGTGCAAGCCCAAGAAGCCCTGCCAGCCCAAGAAGCCTTGCAAGCCCAAGACGTCTGTGAGCCCGACCGTAACGAAGAAGCCTTGCAAGAAGCCGAAGCCGCCGTGCACGCCGACCCCGTCGCCGACTCAGACGGCTCCGACCCTGACCGCGACCGCGACCGCGGCCGCGACGGTGACGCCGGTTGCGACGCCGACGACGACGGCCGCGCCGTCCGGTGGCGCTAACACCGGTGGCGGCGGCAGCATCGGTGGCGGCGGCAGCATCGGTGGCGGCGGCAGCAACACGCCGCTGGCCGTCGGCGGTGGCCTGGTTGCGCTGGCTGCGGCCGGCCTTGGCTTGTTCGGTCTGCGTCGCTGGCGCCGGACCCACCCGGTCGCGTAGACGACTTGTCCGCAACTGAGCACCGGAGCAAGGCTAAGCCTGCTGGCCGGTGGGCCTTCGGCACCGCCCTCGCCGCCATCCTGGTGTGCGCGGGCGGTGCCGCTGTGGCCACGTTTGGCTATTTTGACGGCACTCCCGCTAACGCGGGCGCGACTTACACCCCGGCGTCGGTCAAGACCACCGCACCCAAGCTCACCAAAGACCCGCAGGCCACGCCGCTGGCCTATTCCGTCCCGGACACCATCCGCATCCCGGCTATCGGGGTAGACGCACCGGTGATAAAGGTCGGCCTGGACTCCGACGGCTCGGTCGAGGTGCCGCCGGTCGATTCCCACAACCTGACCGGCTGGTACAAGTACGGTCCCACCCCCGGCGAGCGCGGTCCCTCGGTCATCCTCGGGCACGTGGACTCCTACACCGGCATCTCGGTGTTCTACTACCTCAAGGACCTGCACTCCGGGCACCGGATCTACGTCACGCTGGCCGATAAGAAGGTGGCCACGTTCGATGTGGACGGCGTGCAGAAGGTATCCAAGGACGCGTTCCCCACGGCTTCGGTGTACGGGAAGTCGAGCACGCCCAGCCTGCGGCTGATCACCTGCGGCGGCGCCTTCGACGAGGACACCGGTCACTACCTGTACAACATCATCGTGTACGCGCACCTGATCGCGACCTGAGGTCCGGCCTGACCTTCTTAAGGCGCCCTACACCGGGCGCTCGTTGCGGACGGCTAGAAGCGCGGCCTGGGTGCGGTCCTGCACGCCCAGCTTGGCCAGCACCGCGCTCACGTGGGCTTTCACGGTCTTCTCCGCGACGTTCAGGGCCCGGGCGATCTCCCGGTTGGAACGCCCCTTGGCCAGCTCGGCCAGGACCTCGCGTTCCCGGCTGGTGAGCGACTCCACGCTGCCGGGCGTCCCGGCCGAGGCGCCGCGCACCAGCGATTCCGCCGCCTCCGGGGCGAGCACCAGCTGGCCGTCGTGGACCGACCGGATCGCCCGGACCAGCGCATCGGGGTCGACGTCCTTGTACAGGACCCCGGACGCGCCTGAGCGGACCGCCAGGCTCGCCGCGGCCGGCTCGGTGGCACTGGTGAGCACCAGCACCCGGGCCGCGCTTTCGCTGGCGCTCAGCTCACCCAGGACCGCGATGCCGTCCCGGCCGGGCAGCTTCAGGTCCAGCAGGATCACGTCCGGGTGATGCTCGGCGGCCAGCGCCAGCGCGGCGTCGGCGTCGCCCGCCTCTCCCACGACCGACAAACCGTCCTGAACCTCGAGCAGGACCCGCAGGCCCTGGCGGACAACCGGATGGTCGTCCACGATCAGCACCGAGATGGGCGGGGTCACGCTGGCACGCTCATCCGCACTATGGTGCCTTCCCGGCCGGACTGGATCCTCAGCGTGCCGCCGGCCGCGGCCGCGCGCTCGCGCATCGAGGCGAGCCCGACCCCGGCCGAGGCGGCCTCGGGCACGAATCCCTGCCCGTCGTCCGCCACCTCGAGCACCACCTGGCGGCCGGAGGAGGCCAGC
>JBAPYC010000579.1:0-9884 GCA_049284535.1 Streptosporangiaceae bacterium | reverse complement strand
GCTACTACGACCACACTCCGCACAGCATCGCCCACGACTTCCGCCGGACCGCGATCACGATGCTGGAGTCCATGGGCATCTCCGTGGAGTACAGCCACCACGAGGGCGCGCCCGGCCAGCAGGAGATCGACCTGCGCTACGCCGACGCGCTCACCACGGCGGACAACATCATGTCGTTCCGCCTGGTGATGAAAGAGGTGGCGATCGAGCAGGGCGTGTACGCGACGTTCATGCCCAAGCCGTTCACCGACCATCCTGGCTCGGGCATGCACACCCACGTGTCCCTGTTCGAGGGCGACAAGAACGCCTTCTATGAGGCCGGGGCGGAGTTCCAGCTGTCCAAGACGGCGCGGGCCTTCATCGCCGGCCTGCTGCGGCACGCGGCGGAGATCACCGCCGTTTGCAACCAGTGGGTGAATTCTTACAAGCGGCTGTGGGGCGCGGAGGAGCGGACCGCGGGCGCGGGCGGTGAAGCCCCGGCCTACGTGTGCTGGGGGCACAACAACCGCTCGGCACTGGTCCGGGTGCCGATGTACAAACCGCAGAAGGGCAACTCGACCCGGGTGGAGTTCCGCTCGGTGGACGCCGCCTGCAACCCCTACCTGGCCTTCGCGGTCATCCTGGCGGCCGGTCTCAAGGGCATCGAGGGCGACTACGAGCTGCCGCCGGGCGCCGAGGACGACGTATGGGCGCTGACCTCGGCCGAGCGCCGCGCGCTCGGTATCCGGCCGCTGCCGCAGGACCTGGACCAGGCCATCAAGGTCATGCAGGACAGTGAGCTGGTCGCCGAGACGCTGGGGGAGCACGTCTTCGACTTCTTCCTGCGCAACAAGCGCGAGGAATGGCAGGAGTACCGGCGCCAGGTCACCGAATACGAGCTGGGCCGCTACCTGCCCATGCTCTAGGTGCCGGTGCTTTGGCACTGGTGCTGGATGCCAGTGCGGGGTACCGGTGCTAGGTGGCGATGCGGATCGCGCCGACGTCCGTGGTGGCGCTGATGCTGTGGCCGCCCGAGGTGCTCAGTGGCACGCTGACCGTGGCCTTGCCGACGTGAGCTTCGGCTGCGACCTGGTAGGAGGCTCCGCCGGGCACGGTCAGCGTGATCGCGCCGACCCGTGCGACGGCCCGCAGCGTGTCCGGCGGGCCGGCGAAGGCCGCGTTGATGGCGCCCACGTCGGTGGTCAGGCTGACCGAAGGACCGGTCAGGCCGCTCGCCGTGATGACCCCGGCCTTGGTCTGCGCCGTGACCTTGCCGGCCAGCCCCGACAGCTGGACCGAGCCCGCCCCGGCTGTGGCCTGGACGGTTACGTCCCGGGGGACGCGCACGACGTAGGCCACACCGCAGACCAGCTGCGTGGCGCACGAGTAGGTGATCGTCAGCGTTCTGCCGCTGACGGTCCGGGTCGTCACCGGCGGCGTCTTGGAGTAGTCGGACTCCTGCAGGACCGACGTGGCCGGCCCGGCGGCGCCCGTCACCATGACGTCGCCCACGTGGCTGACTACCACCACCGTGCTAACCGGCGAGCTGATCTGGTAGGTCGCGGTCGACCGGTGGGTTCCGGGCACCGACAGGCCCGGGCTCGCGCTGGCTGACGCACTCGCAGAAGCAGAGCTCGAGCCACCAGACGCCGGAGTCGTGCTAGCCGTGCCGCTCCCGGACTGGCACCCGGCCAGGGCCAATACGCCCATGCCCGCCAGTACCAGGCCCGCCCGGCGCGGCCGTATCCGGTCCATGCCGGTTAACCTACCAAGGCCGGCCGGGTTACTCCTCAAAGCGGCCGCCCAGGTACCGGGCCAGGAAACGCTCGGCCGCGGCGTAGAACTTCAGCCGGTTCTGCGGCTTGGCGAAACCGTGGCCCTCGTCCGGGAAGAGCATGTACTCATAGTCGATCCCGGCGTCCTTGAGCGCCGCGACGATCTGCTCCGATTCGGCCTGCTTGACCCGCGGGTCGTTGGCTCCCTGGGCGATCAGCAGCGGGATGCGGATGTCACGCGCCCGGGACAGCGGTGATCGTGACCACAGGAACTCCTGGTCGGTTTCCGGGTTGCCGACCCGCCGGTACAGCCCTGCCGCCATCGGCTTCCAGTAAGGCGGGATGGACTCCAGCAGCGTCTGCAGGTTGGACGGCCCGACGATGTCGACGGCGCAGCAGAACACGTCGGGGGTGAAGGCCGCGCCGACCAGCGCGGCGTAGCCGCCGTAGGAGCCGCCGTAGATGGCCACCCGGGCCGGGTCGGCCCAGCCCTGCTCCACGACGTAGCTGACCGCGTCCAGCAGGTCGGTGTGCATCTTGGCGCCCCACTCGCGGTCGCCGGCGGTGACGAACGACTTGCCGTAGCCGGTGGAGCCGCGGTAGTTCACCTGGATGCACATGTAGCCGCGGTTGGCCAGCCACTGCGCCTCCGGGTCGAAACCCCAGGTGTCGCGGACCTGCGGCCCGCCGTGCACGTTGACCACGGCGGGCAGCCCGGCGCGGCCGCCGTCCGGCGGGAAGGTGACGTACCCGTGGACGGTCAGCCCGTCCCGGGCCTGGTAGGAGAACGGCTCCATCGGGGCCAGGGTGTACTGGGAGAGCTCGGGCCGGCTGTCGAACAGGAAGCTGCCGGTGCGGCTGGCCCGGTCGTAGGCGTAGTAGCTGGTCGGGCCGGTGTCGTCCACGAAGGCGACCAGCCAGGTCCGGTCGGCCTCGTCGCGGCCGACCAGCTGCGGGTCGCCGTGGTGCAGGTCCCGGATGGCCTTGAAGTCGGCTTCCACACCCGGGTCCAGGACGTGGTACTCGGCCCGGTCCTTGAGTACCTCGACGATCTGCGGCTCGCGCGTATCCGGATGCAGGATCGCGCCGGCCACGTCGGCCTCGGGGTCCTCCAGCAGCACCTCCGGCTGACCGGAGGCGATATCGATCCGGGTCAGCCGGCCGGTGTCGGTGCCGGCCGAGCTGATCACCAGCAGCGAGGCGCCGTCACCGCTGAACGCGAGGACGTCGCTGGCCGGGGCGTCCTCCGCCCCGATGGTCAGCAGCGTCCGCCAGTCGGCGTCCGCGCTCTCCCGGACCAGCAGGTCGAAACCGCCGTCGGGCAGCGGTGAGATGGCGGCGCGGACCACCAGGTCCTCGTCGGCCAGCCAGCCGGCGTAGCCCGGGTTCTCGATCAGCTTCTCCAGCTCACCGGTGGTCAGGTCCAGCCGGAAGACGTCGTGCAGTTCCGGGTTCTCCCGGTTCATCGCGACGAGCACCTCGTTGCGGTGGCTCTTGCGGGTGGCGATGATCCGGGCCTGGATGTTGTCGAATGGCGTCAGGTCACGCCGGGCCATCGTCGCCATGTCGACGTCGTACAGCCGCCAGTTCTCGTCCCCGCCGGTGTCCTGCAGGTACAGCAGGTGCCTGCCGTCCCGGGCCCAGGCGAACACCCGGACGCCGCGGTCCTTGTCGTCGGTGACGGCCTGGGCGGCGTCCCAGTCGACGCCCCCGGCACCGACGGGCGCGACCCAGACGTTAAGTACCCCCTCGCGCGGCGCGATCCAGGCCAGCTGGCTGCCGTCCGGGGAGATGTGCGGGCTGACCCGCTCGGGATTACCGAAAAGCACGTGACGAGGGACGAGATCGGCCATGTCCCAATGCCTACCACACCGGCCGGGGCGGGCGGGCCGGCTGGCCCGGCCGGTTCGCCCGAAGCGTACCGGCCGGCCCGGCGCGGAACCCGGACGCCGGCAGGATCCCGGGCTTACCCGGAGAACCAGTGGGCGGGCCCGGGGCTGGTGTTGTGGTAGATGTGCTTTTTCTCCTGGTACTCCTCGAGCCCGGTGGGCCCCAGCTCGCGCCCGATGCCGGACTTGCCGAACCCGCCCCATTCCGCTTGCGGCAGGTAGGGGTGGTAGTCGTTGATCCACACGGTGCCGTGGCGCAGCGCCCCCGCCACCCGCTCAGCCCGGCCCGCGTCCGACGTCCACACCGCGCCGGCCAGGCCGTAGCTGGTGTCGTTGCCGAGCCGGATCGCCTCCTCCTCGGTGCTGAACCGCTCGACGGTTACCACCGGCCCGAACACCTCGTCCTGTACCACCGCCATCTCACGGTGGCAGCTGGTGAACACCGTCGGGCGCAGGAAGAAGCCACTGGCCAGCTCGGGCTCGGCCGGCCTGGCGCCACCCGCCGCCAGCTGCGCTCCCTCGGAGATGCCCAGGGCGATGTAGCGTTCCACCTTGGCCCGGTGCCCCGCGGAGATGAGCGGCCCGCATTCGGTCTCCGGGTCCAGGCCGCTGCCGAGCCGGATCCGGTCGGCCCGCGCGGCGAGCTCGGCTACGAAGCTGTCGTGCAGGTCGTCCTGCACGATCAGCCGCGACCCGGCCGAGCACACCTGCCCGGAATTCAGGAACGCGGCGGTCAGGGCGTTGTCGACCACGGTGTCGAAGTCGGTATCGGAGAAGACGATGTTCGGGTTCTTGCCGCCGAGCTCGAGCGCGACGCGGCGTACTCCCCGGGCGGCCGATGCCATGATCTTCTCGCCGGTGGCCAGGCCGCCGGTGAACGAGATCAGGTCGACCCCCGGGTGCGCCACCAGCGCCTGACCGACGGTGCCGCCCTGGCCGAGCAGCAGGTTCAGGACGCCCGGCGGTACCTCCGCCTCCTCGAACAGGGCGGTCAGGGCCACCGTGGACAGCGGGGTCAGCTCGCTGGGCTTGACCACGGCCGTGTTGCCGGCCGCCAGCGCGGGTGCCAGCTTCCAGGAGATCTGCAGCAGCGGGTAGTTCCACGGCGCGATCAGCGCACACACCCCGGTGGGCTCGTGGACGATCCGGCTCACCACGTGCGGCCGCCCGGCGTCGACCACCCGGCCCGCGTGGGAGCCGGCCGTGCCCGCGTAGTAGCGGAACACCGCTGTGGTGTCGTCCACATCGGCCCGGGCCTCGTTCAGCGTCTTGCCGGTGTCCAGGCTCTCGGTGCGGGCCAGCTGCTCACGGTCGCGCTGCAGCAATTCGGCGATCCTGGCGAGCAGGGCAGCCCGCTCGGTCAGCGTGGTCCGGCGCCACGGCCCGGCGTCGAACGCCTCCCGCGCCGCAGCGACCGCGGCGTCGACGTCCGGGCCTGCCGCCTCGGCCACGGTGTCGAGCACCGACCCGTCGAACGGATTGAGGGTCTGGGCCGTGCCGCCGTCCGCGGCCTCGGTCCACTTGCCCGCGATGTACAGATGCCTCACGCCCTGCTCCCGTGGCTCGACCGGACGCGGCTCGACCGGACGTCGCCACTATAGACGCGGCCGGGGCCGCCAGGCATTGAGCACGGCTGCGCCCGCCCTTATCGTGGTTTCACCGATATCCGGCGATATGAGGAGCCGCCCTACTGGCCAGTCACCTTCAGCCCACCTGCCGGGGCTTCGGTACCGGATATCAACTAGTTTTACTGAGGTGAGTGGTTCGCGGACCACGCTGGCAGGGTGGCTGGCGCGGATGGGCTTCGCCGATGCCGCACGGGCCGAACGGCTCCTGCTCGGCGACCTCGGCCTCACCGAGGCCGGTCTGCGGGCAGACCCGCTGGTGGCCGCCATCGCGGCCGCCGCCGATCCGGACCTGGCCCTGACCGGCCTGACAAGGCTGTTCGGCGCCGTGGCCCGCCCGGCCGACCTGGCCGCGGCCCTGCGCACGGAGCAGGACTTCCGCGAGCGGCTGGCCGCCGTGCTCGGCGTCAGCGCGGGCCTGGCCGACCACCTGGCCCGGCATCCGGAGGACAGCGAGGTGCTGCGCGGCAGCCCGGACCGCCCGGACCCGGCTGAGCTGCGGGCTGAGATGCTCCGGGCGGTCGGCGCGGACCCGGGTGACCTGGCCGATCCGGTGGCCTCTGTCCCCGGCCCGGCGACCGCGCTGGCCGCCGCCTACCGCCGCCGGCTGCTGGCCCTGGCCGGCCGGGACCTCACCGGGATCCTGAGCGTGGATGTGGTGGGGGAGGAGCTGGCCGACATCGCGGCCGGGGTGCTGGAAGCGGCCCTGGCCGTGGCCCGGGCCGAGCTGGCCCCGGGCGCGGCACCATGCCGGCTTGCGGTGGTGGCCATGGGCAAGTGCGGCGGCCGTGAGCTGAACTACGCCAGCGACGTCGACGTTATCTTCGTGGCCGAGCCGGTCAAGGACGACGATGAGACCGCGGCGCTGGCCACCGCGGGCCGGCTGGCGGCCGGGCTGATCAGTGTGTGCGCCCGGTCTACGCCCGAGGGCAGCATCTTCCCCGTCGACCCGAACCTGCGCCCCGAAGGCCGGGCCGGCCCGCTGGTCCGCACGCTGGCCAGCCACGTCGCGTACTACGAGCGCTGGGCCAAGACCTGGGAGTTCCAGGCCCTGCTCAAGGCCCGTCCGGTGGCCGGGGACATGGCGCTCGGCCACTCATACGCGGACACCCTCGGGCCGATGGTCTGGCAGGCGGCCCGCCGGGAGCACTTCGTCGAGGACGTGCAGGCCATGCGCCGCCGGGTGGAGCAGTCGCTGCCGGCCCGGCAGGCCGGGCGAGAGCTCAAGCTCGGGCCGGGTGGGCTGCGGGACATCGAGTTCGCTGTCCAGCTGCTGCAGCTCGTGCACGGCCGGACCGACGAGACCCTGCGCGCGCCCGCCACCTTGCCCGCGCTCACGGCCCTGGCCGCCGGCGGCTACGTGGGCCGGGGCGACGCCGACGAGCTCGCCGCCGCCTACCGCTTCCTGCGCCGCACCGAGCACATGCTCCAGCTGTACCGGCTGAGCCGGACCCATACCCTGCCTGAGGACACCGCCGTACTTCGCCGGCTGGGCCGGGCGATGCGGTTCAACGACGGGCCGAACGAAGCGTGGTTGCAGCCCTCAATGTCCGGTATGCGCGCGGACCCGGCGGTCGAGTTCGATGAGGAGTGGCGCCGCCACGCCCGTCAGGTGCGGCGGCTGCACGAGAAGCTGTTCTACCGTCCGCTGCTCGATGCGGTGGCCCGGCTGCCGTCCGACGCGGCCCGGCTGACCCCGGCCGAGGCCCGGGCCCGGCTCGAGGCGCTCGGCTACGTGGACCCGGCCGGGGCGCTGCACCATATCGACGCGCTGACCGCGGGTGTCTCCCGGCGCGCCGCCATCCAGCGCACGCTGCTGCCGGTCCTGCTCGGCTGGTTTGCCGACGCCGCCGAGCCGGACGCGGGCCTGCTGGCCTTCCGCCAGGTCAGTGAGGAGCTCGGGTCGTCACCCTGGTATCTGCGGTTGCTGCGGGACGAGACCAAGGCGGCCCAGCGGATGGCGCATGTGCTGGCGTCGAGCCGGTACGCGGCGGCCCTGCTGCTGCGCGCACCCGAGGCGGTGGCCATCTTCGGTGACGACGCCGAACTGGCCGCCCGGAGCCTGACCGCGCTGCGCGCCGAGATGCTGGCGGCTGCTCAGCGCTACGAGGACGACGCCGAAGCCGCGGTCAGCGCGGTGCGGTCGGTCCGGCGCCGGGAGCTGCTGCGCACCGCCGCCGCCGATGTATTGGGTGTGACCGGCCCGCCTGCTGCCGCGCTCGCCGCGACGGGGGAGGCGCTGACTGATGTCACCCGGGCCTCGGTCGAGGCGGCGCTCGCGGTGGCCATGCGGAAGGTCGCGGCCGAGCTGCGCCATCCGCTGCCCACTAGGTTCGCGGTCATCGCGATGGGCCGTTTCGGCGGCCACGAGGCCGGCTACGGCAGCGACGCCGACGTGCTCTTCGTGCACGACCCGATACTCGGCCGGCCCGAGAAACAGGCCGCGGACGCGGCCCACGCGGTCGCGGTGGAGCTGCGGCGGCTGCTCATGCTGCCGGTGCCTGACCCGGCCCTAGTCGTCGACGCCGACCTGCGGCCCGAGGGCCGCCAGGGGCCGCTGGTCCGTACGCTAGCCGCCTACCGGGCGTACTACCGGCGGTGGTCGGCGCCGTGGGAGGCGCAGGCGCTGCTGCGGGCCGAGCCGGTGGCCGGGGATCCGGAAGTCGGCGCCCGGTTCACCCGGATGATCTCCGAGTTCCGCTACCCGCTGGACGGGGTCAGCCCGGCCGCGGTCCGCGAGATCCGCCGTCTCAAGGCGCGGATGGAAGCGGAGCGGATACCGCGCGGCGCGGACCGCGCCTTGCACGTCAAACTGGGACCGGGCGGCCTGTCGGACGTGGAGTGGACGGTGCAGCTGCTGCAGCTTCAGCACGCCCACGCGCTCCCCGCCCTGCGCACCACCCGCACCGCCGCGGCCATGGCGGCCGCGGTCCAGGCCGGCCTGCTGGATGCCGGCGACGCCGCCCAGCTCAGCGCGGCGTGGCAGCTGGCCGCGCGGATCAGGAACGCGATCGTGCTGGTGCGGGGCCGGCCGGGCGATACCTTGCCGGCCAGGCAGGGCGAGCTGACTGCGGTGGCCCGGCTGCTGGGCTACCCGCCCGGTGATGCCGGGCAGACGCTCGAGCAGGACTACCGCCGCGCAGCCCGGCACGCGCGCACGGTCATGGAGCGCCTCTTCTACGGCTGAGCACTGCGGCTGGGCTGGCGGTGCGCTACGGCTGCGGCACGGCCCGGCCGTTGGCCCGCAGCAGGCGCAGCGCGTCGACGGTGAGGAAGCCCCGCCAGTCCCGCTCGGCGGCCGGCGACCAGGCCGGCCAGCTGAACGTCCAGCCGCCGTCGTCGAGCTGGGCCTGAGCCAGGTGATCCAGGTGCGCCCGGACAGTAGCGTCGTCAAACAGGGTCCG
Source organism: Streptosporangiaceae bacterium (assembly GCA_049284535.1). Lineage (GTDB taxonomy): Bacteria > Actinomycetota > Actinomycetes > Streptosporangiales > Streptosporangiaceae > Palsa-504. The sequence goes on along the minus strand of JBAPYC010000579.1, from coordinate 1,212 downwards.
GGCCAGCGATCCGGGTTCGGGCGCGAAGTCGAGCACACCGAACGCCTCACCGGCGGCGGCGGGATCCAAGGTGACCAGCTTCTGCTCCAAGATCATCGGCCCGACCTGGCCGAAGGCGGCCCTGGCCCGGTCCCGGTCGGGCACATGCTGCAGGAACCTGAGCACCCCGAACATCGCGTAGGCGCCCGGCTCGGTCAGCGCGGCGATCCGGGCCCACATCAACTCTGTGGCCCGGTCGAGCCAGGAATGGCGGAATCCGCGGGCGTACAGCGTGCCCGCGATCATGCCGGTGGCGATGAGCGAGGCGGGATGGCCGTCCTCCGGTACCCACCAGGGCGCGTGCGGCCAGCCGTCCAGCGTCGGCTCGACGAAGCTGGCGCCGCCCTCGGCCGGCGCGGTCGCGGCCAGCCAGTCACAAGCGCCGCGGACCAGGCCCTCGTCCCAGGCGCCGGCCTCGTCCAGGACACGCAGAGCCATCTCCACGGCGGCCGGCTGGCTGCCCGGGGCGCGCAAGTCCGGCTCGAGGCCGTGCCCGAACCCGCCATCGTCGTTGCGGTAGGCGGCCACCGCGTCGCGGACCGGCCCGGCCGGGCCGCCGGCGAACAGGCGCTGGAACCGGCGGCGGTCGATCACCCTGGCGGTCGCGGCCACGAAGGCGGCGGCCGCGCCGAAGTCTGGCGTTGTCATCGCCCCAGCAGACCACCGGCCGCCGGGCCCGGTATTGAACGAAACGGTCACCGACGTGGCATCCTGAACTAATGGAGGTTCCAGCTCGCGGCCCAGACCGCCTGCGCGACCTGCCTGCGGGTTACTTCGAATGGCGCCCCCCGCCGGCCCTGCGGCACGCGGTGGCGTGTGTATGGGCCCAGGTCACAATGGCGGCGGCCGGCCGGGCGGGCCTCGTCCTGCCGGACGGGTGCAGTGACCTGATCTGGGAACAGGGCCGCGGTGCCTACGTGGCCGGCCCGGATACCGGCCCGGCTCCCACCACGATGACACCGGGCACGGTCATCGTCGGTGTCCGCTTCCGGCCTTCGGCGGGCGGTCCCGCGCTCGGCCTGCCACTCAGCGACCTGCAAGACCAGCGGGTCGGCCTGGCCGAGCTGTGCCCCGGCGAGGCCCGGGAGCTGCCCGCAAGCCTGACCCCGGACCTGGCCGCGGCCCGTGCCCTCAGCGTGGCCGGCGCCCTGGTCACGGCCGGCCCGCCCGATC
>JBAPYC010000578.1:0-2061 GCA_049284535.1 Streptosporangiaceae bacterium | reverse complement strand
ACCATTGACTGAGAACTCACTACCCAGTCCAGCCGTTGTCCAGCGTTACCTGCACGGCGTCGACTACCCGGCCACGAAAGACCAGCTTGTCGCGCACGTCCGAAGCCAGTGCGAGCAGGCTACCGGTGACGCGCAGAGCGAGTGCGAGCGGGTTATCGGCACCCTAACTCGTCTCCCGGACCAGCAGTATTCGCGGCCAACCGATGTCAGCAAGGCCTTCGGGGAGATCGCGCGGGAGACCCTCAGCGGTGCCGATTATCCGGCCGGCCGTGACGACCTGGTGCAGTATGCGCGGGAGCAGGACGCCGATACGGTGGTCATCGCGGCGCTGCTCGAGATTCCGGACGACGAGTATGACAGTCCCGACGCGGTGATCGTCGAACTCGTCGGGGTGTAGTAACCGCGCGACCTGAGGTCCTGCCCTTCCCCGGCCGCGGACGCAGTCATCATCGAGATCATCGAGGTATAGCCGCTGGACGGCTAAGGCTCGGTCATGGCCTGGCCCGCGGCGCCGCGGGCGCTCGTCGGCGCCGCGGGACCACCAGGTCAGGCCGACGGAGACCTAACACATTGGGGGATACAACCGCGCCTTGGTGAGCTAAGACTGAGTCGCAGGAGGTGGTCATGAAGAGACTGTGGATCGTGCCGGCTGGCCTGGTTTTCGCGGCCATGATCTGGCTGGTAATCGCGACCTTGCCCGACATCAAACGCTACATACGCATGCACGAGATGTAGCGTCGCGCGAACATAAAGCACACGCCAGTCTCGGCCGTCAGGCTGACCACATTCCGGGGAGGGCTGGGATGGAATACCAGGAGATCGTCGCGGTGGTCCGGCGGGCGTCCGGCGGCATAGGTAGCGAGGCGGCAGACCGCGCCCTGCAGGCCACACTGCAGACGCTGGCCGAGCGGCTGCCGCGCGGGGGGGCCCGGCACATCGTGCCGGAGCTGCCAGCCGAACTGAAGCCGTGGATCTACACGGAGACGGACGCCGAGGCGTTCGACATCGATGAGTTGCTGGTTCGGGTGGCCAAGCGCGAGGAGACCGACGTCAAAACGGCCCTGCGGCATGCGCAAGCGGTGTTCTTCGCGCTGGGCGACGCGCTCAGCCCCGAAGCGGTGGTGCACCTGGCGGCTAGCCTCCCGCAGACCTTCGATCCGCTCGTAGCGGAGGCGCAGCGCCGGGACCTGGCTATCATGCCGGCCGATCAGTTCTGGGCCCGGGTCAGGCAGCGGCTCGGTGCCGACGATATGACGGCGCGCCTGGCCACCGACGCGGTACTGGAGACGCTGGCCGAACGGATTGCCGCAGGCCAGGTCGGGGAGCTGATCGCCCAGCTCGATCCGTTGCTGCACCCGCCGCTGCGGCGGGGAGCGGAGTCGGCCAAGCCAGGCGGACGGTGGATGCCACTCGAGGAGTTCTTGCGGCGGGTGGCCGCGCGGGAAGGCGCCGACGCGGACGAGGCGGATCTGTACGAGGAGATCGCTGACCATGATCGCGCGGTCTTCGCGACGCTGGCCGAGGCGGTCAGCATCAAGGAATGGTTCGACGTGATCGTCGAACTGCCCGAGGAGTACCACGGCCTCCTCCCGTCGCGTTTGGCCTGAGTAAACCCTGAGTAATCAGGGTCGCCCAGGTGGCCTCACCGCGCCGGTGGTCACGTCGGCGGATGCCGCTCGCCGCCGGCCGCCTCGAGGCCTTCACGCTGCGGCACCACCACGTATTTCGGGTCTTTGGTGGACGCGACGCCTGCCTCGAAGGTGCCGAAGCGCTGCAACGCGCTGCCGGCCAGCAGGGCCAGGCCGCCCGCGACCGCAGCCAGACGGCTGCGCCGGGCTCCGGACACGGCGAGGACCGCCCCGCCCAGCGTGAGGTAGTCCGACGACCAGCGCAGACGGTGCGCGCGGCCGGTCGTGTACGCCTCGGTTACCAGGCCGGGCCGCCGGTCGATCAGCCGGGAGGCGATCAGTTCCGCCGCCGCCCCGGCCGCGGCCAGCCGGCGCGCTGGACCCCCCTCGGCGACCGGCGCGAGAAGCATGCCGAGACCGCCACCGCTGGCCG
>JBAPYC010000577.1:0-3306 GCA_049284535.1 Streptosporangiaceae bacterium | reverse complement strand
TGCAACTCCGACGACAACTTCTGGCGGTCCCTGTCGAATCTGGACCTCAACGTGGACCTGCCGAGTTCGCCGCCGGCCTACGCGCCTCCGGTCCTGGATGCCTACGGCGCCGGCTGCGCCAACAGCGCCGAAATCTGGTCGGCATCTCAAGCCGATCCGATCAGGCGCGCCATCGTCAGCGGCAACGTCGTCCTGCAGGATTACTGCGCGACGAACAACTACGCCAGCGGCGGCTTTATCGCGGACAGCAAGGTCAGCGGCGACCTCGATTTCTACGGTAACCAGCAGTACATGGTCCGGAACAGCGACATAGGCGGCGCGAACGGATGCCCGCAGGGGCTGTGGAACATGGTCTACTCCGGGGTCCAGGGCGCGCCCGCGCCGGTCTTCACTGGTCAGTGCGAGCAGAACACGGTCCTGTCATCGAGTCCGGTGACCGAGGAAGAGCCGTTCCTGTCCACCGACTCCAGCGGCAGTTACAACGTCTTCGTCCCCGCGGTCCAGCACGATTCGTCCGGGCCGTCCTGGGCGAGCGGCCAGGAGGCCGGCGCGTCGGTCCCCCTGTCCAAGTTCTTCGTGGCCAGCCCGTCCACGCCTACCGTGGCTATCAGCGCCGCCTTGGCGCTGGGTAAGGATCTCATCCTCACTCCCGGCGTCTACGACCTCGACCAGCCTATTGTGGTCAGCCGTCCCGGCACCGTGATCCTGGGCTTGGGCTTTGCCACCCTGGTCCCGCAGCACGGCAACGCCGCCATGATCGTCGTGCCCAATAGCGGGGTGAAACTGTCCGGTCTCATCATCGACGCCGGCCCGGTCAACTCGCCGGTCTTGCTCTCGGTCGGGGTCCCCGGAGCCAGCTCCGCCAGCGATCCGGACCTCATCGCCGATGTCTTCTTCCGCATCGGCGGCGCTGAGACCACTCCCGTTTCGGCGACCGTCAGTCTCCTCGACAACGCCGGGAACTCGATCATCGACGACGTGTGGGCCTGGCGCGCTGACCACGGCAACGCAGTGGGCTGGACCGTCAACAAGGCCAGCACCGGTGTCGCGGTCACCGGGAACGACGTGACCGCCTACGGCCTGGCCGTGGAGCACTACCAGAAGTATGAGGTGATCTGGAGCGGCCAGGGCGGCACGGAGATCTTCTTCCAGAACGAGATGCCCTACGATCCGCCGAGCCAGGCGGCCTGGATGGCCAGCCCCACCGAGGACGGTTACCCTGCCTTCCTGGTCCGCCCCAATGTCAAGACGTTCCAGGGCTACGGAATGGGCAGCTATTCCTTCTTCAACCAGGGAGTGGCGATTTACGCCGCGATGGGCTTCCAGGCTCCCGATACACCAAATGTGAAATTCCAGGACGTGTTCACCCGCTTCCTGAATGGGGCAGGCGGCATCAATTCAGTGATCAACGGCACCGGTGCGGCGGTCAACTCGACCTCACCAGGCCCGAGCGATGTAGTCACCTACCCTTAATCACATCACCGTGGCTAGTTGCCTCCCCCGATCGGGGAGGCAACTAGCCACGGTCGTTTAAGCACGGCAATTGAGGCGACCGGGCCCGGCGGGCACGGGAACCCCGGCCGGCGGCGCGGTTATACTGCTCGCAGTGGCAGTAGCGCCTGCCCGCCTCCGAGCCGCGGTCGCCCGCGCCGGCTGTGACGTTACGAGGACAAGGGTCACCGACTCGCGTCGTTCTCGAGCACGGTCATGACGATCTAACCGGCCCGGGAAGCGCGGGTTTCCGGTGCCGTAGATGGATAACGCCATGACTTCCGACCATTCGGCGAAGAAAGCCGCCCGCGCCCGGATGACCGCCACCGGCGAGCCGTACAGCACCGCCCGCCGAGCCGTGCAGACCGGTCCGGACCATCCCGCGCCGCTGGCCAAGCCGCCGGCCATCGACCCGCGTGAGCACGCCGTGTACTCCCGCCACTGGGGCGTGCCGGCCTGCTACCTGGTCCACTATGAGGGCCGGTACAGCGTGTGGTTCACCGGCGACGACCTCCACGGGCCGGGCCCGGTCTACGGGGTGCCCAGCGAGCCGGCGGGCCGCGCCTTCGTGGACGCCTGGCAGACCGCGAACCTGCTGCACACCCCGTGGGACGAGACCATCGCCCATATCTTTCTGCTCAGCCCGGATACCCGGAGCGGCATCCTGTACGAAGCCGCGGTGGTGAACGTCGAGGACAGCGGAATCTGGCTGGCCTGCTTCGATGACACGGCCAACGGCGGGGGCACCCACACGCTCGGCCAGTTCGGCGAGCTGGCCGAAGCCCTCGAGGAGTTCGCTGCCCGGGCGGAGCGGGCCGCCGGGCACCTCGGCAGCGGTCAGGCCGTTGGCCAGGCGGACCTTTTCGCCGGTGTCCTGCGCTACCGGGCGGCCACGACACGTGCCGACGCCGCGCGGGCCGCGCTGGGCGATGCCATCCGCCGCCACCAGCCCCGGGCCGACGGCCGCGACAGCCTGCGACCGCTGTGGCACGAGGCCGGCCTGTCACCGGAGTCCCTGGGCCGTGTGCTGGCCGGCGAGGAGTGGACCTGGCCGCAGCGGCCCATCGCCCGTCCTCCCGGCTCGCGGCTCCCGGACACACCCACCACCACGCTCGCGACCCGGACCGTCGACGGCCATCGCTTCGACCTGGTCAGTTACCTGGACACCGCCGGCGCCCGCTGCCTTGCGATCGACCGGGACGGCCGCTGGGCCGCCTCGGCGTGCGATTTCCAGGTCGATCAGCAGCGTCTGGCCAACGCCGCGATGACGATGGCAACCCGAGGACACGGCACCGCCGCGATCTACGGCCGCGTCCACGCCAGCGTCACCGAGCTGTACGCGGTCATGAAGAACGGCGAGCGGGTGGACTGGCCCATCTACGACGATCCGCGAAACGCCGAACGCTACTTCGCCGTCATCGCCGACTGCGACACCCTGGCCGACATCGTCGCGACCGCGCCCACCGGCAGCACGTCACTGAAGCCAGACTTCGGCATCTGGTTCGGCGAGTGGGGCCGCCCTGCCCCCAGGAGGTCCCGGGCACGCGGCCACTGACGCAGAAGTCCGGTTCCGCCGCCGGCAACGCTCAGACCGCCGTCACCCGCTGCCGGCCGGCACCGGGTCGTAGTAATGCGCGTACTGCCAGAGCCCGCGTTCGAGCAGGGTGTCCTCGTCCAGCGGCCCGAACCGTCCTGGCGCCAGCGCCTCCACCCCGGCGGGCGCGTTGCCGTCGGTGATCCACCTGGCCAGCACCTCGCCCAGCGCCAGTGAGGAAGAGAACCCCGACCCGTTGCACCCGCTGGCCACCCACAGGC
>JBAPYC010000576.1:0-3533 GCA_049284535.1 Streptosporangiaceae bacterium | reverse complement strand
TCACCGCAGTGGTCTGCGGGATACTAGCGGCGGTGATCGTGGGCCGAACGGGCGCGTTCGGCGCGAGAACGGTCCGCAATTCCCGCGCCACCTCTCAGTGACGCCACTCCGCCGCCACAGCACGCTTACGATGGAGCCATGAATTCGCGGCCGCCCGCCGTCACCATGTGCCCGGCAGCCACGAGGTTTGCCACATGGGCAAGCCCATCCGCCCTACGCCGACGAAGCCGATGCGCGTCACCCGCGGCACTCTAGTGCACCTCCTGGCCGTTGCCGGCGGACCACGAACAGGGCGCGGACGGCTGCTAGAGCTGGCCAGGTTGCGGAAGGGTGATGACAGCCTGCACCGGCAGATGGTCACTGGGGTACTGGCCCTGATCGCAGTAGGCGTTGGTGGCGGCGTAACTGGTGATGACGTCGGGTGAGGTGAGGATCCAGTCGATGCGCACGCCGCCTGGGACCGGCTGCCGATAGCCGTGCCACGTGCCGTAGGACTCACCTCGCTTCGCGGCGCGGGTCCAGGAATCGACCAGGTTTCCCTCGTTGAGCATGGTGTCGTAGACACTCGTGCCCGGCGCCGCGGGAGCGTTGAAGTCGCCGGTGACGATGCGCGGCAGTTCCGGGTCAAGGTGGTCGGTCAGATACCTGGCTATCTGAGTCGCGGCGCGCCGGCGCGCGGTCTCGCTCCGGTTGTCCAGGTGCGTGTTGAGGGCATAGAACATGCTGGCGGTGCCCCGGACACCGAAGCGCACCCAGGTCGCCATGCGCGGCGAGCCGGCGCGCTCCTCCTCCGTCCCGGATTCGTCCACCGATCCGATCGTGCCGGGGGTCTCGGAGAGCCAGAAATGATCGTATTCAAGCGGGGTGAGTCGGCCCGTGTCATAGAAGATGGCTGCGAATTCACCGTGGCTGCCGCCTTCACGGCCGGTGCCGATCCACGCGTAAGCTGCGCCAAGATCCTGCTCAATGTCGCGCAGTTGCTGGTAGAGGCCCTCCTGGGTGCCGATGAGGTGCGGGGACTCGCCGCGCAGCAGCTTGCGCGTGACCGGGCGGCGCTCGGCCCAGGAATGAGGGGCGCTCGCGCTGGCGAAGCGGAGATTGAACGTCATGATGTCCAGCGGGGCTAGTGCTCTTCCCGGCACGACGTGATCGTGCGGCGGCTGCATCCGCATCCACCTCCGTGGCCCGCGATTAAGGATCGGTAGTCCAACCGTAGGCGCGGACGCGTTTCCCGGAGACAAAGAGTCCGAGGGCGTGGGCGGCCGGAGTGCGGGGGCGGCGGCCGCCCAGGGAGACAGGGACCTCAGCCGTGCGCTGTCAGCGGCTGGCTCAGCCGCAGGTGGTTGCCGCTGGGGTCGCGGACGGCGGCGTCGCGGACGCCGTAGGGCTGGTCGATGGGCTCCTGCAGGATCTCCGTGCCGGCGGCGCGCAGCGACTCGAAGGTCTTGTCCAGGTCGTCGACCTGGATGAAGACCGCGAGGTCGCCCTTGGCGACGATCTCGCGCATCGCCTGCCGGTCGGCCGGCGGGATGTGGTGATCCACGGCGGCCAGCAGCAGGTCGTGGCTGTCACCGGGGGCATGGACCGTGAGCCAGCGCATTTCTGGCCCCATCGGGACGTCGTCGTGGACTTCGAAGCCGAGCCGCTGAGTGTAGAAGGCGAGTGCCGCATCCAGGTCAGTGCAGTACACGGGCGTGTGCGTAATAGAAAGTGCCATGTCAGCGACCTTACGCAGGACCGGCCGGGAACGCTTCTCCAATCCTGCATGGCTGCGCGATCCACCCCGGGCGCGCCCAGGCCCGCGTCATGCACGGCGGGACTGGCGTGAGCCGCGAGTGGTCACGTGCCTTGTAGGCGGACGGCGGCTCGCCCACCAGGCGCGTGAACGTCGAGCTGAACGAGCCGAGCGAGGTGAATCCCACGGCCATGCACACATCCGTCACGGACATGTGCCCCCGGCGCAGCAGCGCCATAGCTCGCTCCACCCGCCTGGCCTGCAAGTAACCGTACGGTGTGTCGCCGTAGGCCTCGCGGAACCGGCGGGCGAACAGTGACGGCGACATCAGCGCAGCGCGCGCCATCGCCGGGACGTCCAGCGGCCGCGCGTACTCACGGTCCAGCAAGTCCCGGGCCCGGCGCAGATGCGCCAGCTCAGCGACCTCCATACGGGGACCGTACACCGTTACCAGACAGCAGCCGGGGTCAGGTTTGCTGCGAGGGCAGCGCGCGGTAGGCGGCCACAATCAGGGCGGCGCTGGCATCCAGCGGCAGCACGGTAGTGTCGATCTGCAGGTGGTACAGGGCCGGATCGTCGATGTCAGCGCCATAGAGCCGGCGCACGTACTGCGCGCGGGCGCCATCTACTTCGGGCAGCCGCTGCCGGGCCTCATCCTCGTCGGTGCCCTCGATCCTGGCCGCCTGCGCAATGCGCGCGTCGGCTGGCCCGAATAGCCGTACGCGCAGCACGCCGGCTTCCCGGCGGAACGCCGCCCCGCCGGCCCGGCCGAGTATCACCGCGCCCGAGACGAGCGCGCCCCGCATGACGGCCTCGGCCTGCTCGCGGAACAGCGGCGCCTCATTGGGCGGCGTAGCCGTCCAGGGCGTGTGCGCGTCGCTGCCCGCGGTGCGCACCCCCTCGGCCAGCGGGGCGAGGATGCCGAGAAAGCGGTCGGCCAGCGACCGGCGGACTGCCCCGCTCTGGGCTTCTGTGACGGATACGTGCAGTTTCTCGGCGATGTGCGAGCTGATGGCCCGGTCCAGCAGCGGGATACCCAGCTGCCGCGCAACTTCCGGGGCGATCACGCTGCCGCCGGCACCGTAGCCGGCCGAGATCGTTACTCCAGGCATCAGCCGCCTGTTCGTCGTGGACGTACCGGGAATAACTCCTCGATCGGGTGAGTGGCGCGCCGACCGGCCACCAGGATACCGCCGGCGAGCGGCAGCGCAATCCCCACTGCCACCGCATCTTCCCTGGCGCCCGGGCCGGATGATCGGACGGCCGGACTGCTGCACAACAAGGCAAACAGATCAGGCTAGACCTGCAGTTCAGCCGAGGGAGCGACGGATTCTGGACAACCGGGGCGCGCTTCTAGACTGGGCAGGTGAGCATCGCCCTGACCCTGCTTGCGGATGTGCGCTGGCGGGGGAGACCGGTTGCGGGCGATCGCCCGCAGGCGCTGCTCGCTGCGCTCGCGGCCCGCGACTGCCGGCCGGTGCGGCCCGAAGAGCTGATCGAGCTCGTCTGGGGAGACGACGCGCCCAGCAACGGACCGAAGAGCCTGCAGGTGCTGGTGTCGCGGGCCAGGAACGCGTGCGGTGCCGACGCGATCGTCCGCGAGGGTGCCAGCTACCGGCTGGGGGCCGCGCCGGGAGAGGTCGACAGCGCCAGGCTCGCAGAGCTCGTGCACGCTGCCTCGGCCGTGCTCGACCGGGACGCGGCCGCCGCCGAAGGGCTGGCGCGGGAGGCCCTGGCGCTGACGGCCGGCCTGTCCGGGACAGCTGACGGGGACGACGGCCCGCTCGCGGAGGTCCGG